>JBEKQO010000009.1:0-68904 GCA_049519635.1 Terriglobia bacterium
ACTTCGGCTCGTGCCGGGCCGAACTGCCTTCGGCCGTTTGGGCATCGGGGCTGCGCCGCCAGATTCATTTCCGTCATAGCTCCTAATTCGGGTCTCAGGATTCGGCTTACGATCTGCAGGGTACTATCTACCGTTACCTGCCTGCCGCCCTCCCTGTACCACCTTTCGCCAGCCTCCTGAGCTAGTATACACGCGATGCCCGGCTTTGTCAAAAGCATAATGGCCTACACAGCAACTTCGGAATTCCCGCGAGGGAAAGCGTTTGACCCCGGCTTGAGGGGCGTTCGACGGCGGATGGCGGCGGCACCGTCAACCGGCGCCTATTTTCCCAGCCTGTTTTTTCGCAGTTTGCCGACACGACCACAAGGAGTGGGGTCACCCGGAGGAAAGCGGAAAGGGGAAAGCGCGAGGACGGCAGCCGGGGAGGTTTCAACTGGAGTCGGTGCGGGTGGGCGCTGACGGGGCTAAGCTCAGTTGCAGCAGGCGGAACAGATCGATGGCGGTGCGCACGGGGTGGGTGCCGCGATGCAGGTAACGCACCCGGTAGAGGCGTTCGATGGTCAGGGCCAAGCATTTTAGCAACCAGACGGCCAGCAGACTGTGGCGCTCGTGGTGGCAGATGTGCTCAAAGCCGTAGCGGTTCTTGGCGTCGTTGAAGCCTTGGTTCTCGATTTCCCAGCGGCTCTTGGCCATGCGGAACAGGGTGCGGCTGCCGACCCAGTGGCGGGGAAAGTCGGTGAGCCAGTATGCCTCGCAGACCTCACCGTTGGGCTTGTACTGCCGATAGCGGATCACGCGCACGGTTTCCCAACGCAGCGTATCCCAAGGGTCAAAGTCGTCGGCATCCCAGATTTCCACCCGGTCCTTTCCGTGCTGGAAAACCTGGTGGGGAGGCTGGCGAGCAAACCTTTTCTGGGCGGCGGCGAACAACTCGGGGAGATTGTTCTTTAAGCGGACGACCACGGAGAGTCCCAGATCGTTGGCATCGTGCAGGAAGGGCGCGCGGGCGAATTCCCCATCGGCCACCACATAGTCGGCGAAGCGGCGACCGGCGTTTTTGACCGTGCGGCGCAAGAGCCGGCGAGCGGCGTTGTACTCGCTATCCCCGGGACCGTAGGGTTCGACATCCCAGGGCAAGGTCAGGCCGGTTCCCACCACACTGATCATGACCAGCTTATGGTGGTAACCGAGGATCTCGCGTTGCTTATTCCGGTAGGGACGGCACAGCTTACAAACCTTTTGGCGCGATCGTCCGGCGCTGGTGCCATCGAGGGCCAAACCGATGAAACGGCAGTCGTCGAAGGCCTTGTGGCGCTGGGCCTGACGCACCGCGGTGATCGTCGCCCGCCGGGTCACCGCCGGGTCGAGCCGCGCGGTGAAATAGCTCAGCGCATCATCGCCGAAGCGTTGGGAAACGTCCAGGGCGCGGCGGCCGCGCGAACGCACCAGCGCTTCAATCCCGGCGAAGGCCGCGCAGCGCAGCACCACCCCCATCAATAAAGCCCACAGCAGGGCGGCGGCGGGAATGCGCCCCTCCGTGCGCCCATCGCCGGGGAAGCGCAAGTAGGACTTTAGACGCAAACATCGCGCCACCTACTTCTTGAGACGACGTGGCGTCGGCCCCCTCACAAACTCTTCTGTCTCCGCCACAGGGCCAGCAGTCGCGCGTTGGCGGCGAAGACCTCGGCCACGGCCTCTTTAAACTCCTGACCTGCGTCGACCAAACGTCGAACCTCCTCGACCCATTCGTTGGGGATGCGTTCCACGTGTTTCTTGCCCCCGGCCATGAAGGTGAGCGACCAAACGGGGTGCCCCTTCTCGTCGCTGGCACAGTGGCAAGTGGGCCGACCGCAACGGCGGTGCGTGAGCGAAAGCGAGCCGGGCAGCAGGTCGGGGGGGATGGGAAAGCGGCGAAGGAGATCGAACTTGCGCTGGCGGAGCCGGGCGGCGGGGGAGCCCTTCGGTGTGATTTCCATATGAGTGTAATAATACACACAGCAAAGGTCAAGTCAAGCCCTTTTTCGGGAATGCGAAAATAGGAAGGAATCACGAGAGCGTGGACCAAAACACCCAAAGAAGCCAAGCTATTGGCTCAAGCCGGAATGGCGTATTTATCCTTCCGAAGCTGCTGTGGCCTACATCAGGGCGCCGTCAGGGTCTAAGGGGGTTGAAAAGGACCCCTCACCCGCCCTCCTCCGTCGGGCACCCTCTCCCCTGGGAGAGGGCGGTGATTCTGATTTCTCTCCCTCTCTCTTGGGGAGAGGGCGGTGATTCTGGTTTCTCTCCCTCTCCCTTGGGGAGAGGGCGGTGATTCTGGTTTCTCTCCCTCTCCCTTGGGGAGAGGGCGGTGATTCTGGTTTCTCTCCCTCTCCCTTGGGGAGAGGGCTGTGATTTTGATTTCTCGCCCTCTCCCTTGGGGAGAGGGGGGACCGCAAGGCGGGGGGTGAGGGGTTTCTTCGCAGGTGATGCATTCATGGCCATGGAGGTATCTGGCGCCCGCGACTTTGACGGAATCCTGTGGCCTATACAATACAGCCACGGAAAGTGCATTTCTGTCCGTGGGCTTTTCTCAGGCGCGATATCCCAAAGGCAATCTTACGTAATCAATCTGAATGGGGCAGGCCGCTACCGTTGCCTTGTCCAAAGCGAAATTGTTGTAACTGGACCGCCGCCAATCTTCCTGTCGCTTCACCAGTCCTTATCTTTACTGGATTCAGATGCATGTACTCCAGGCGTTCGGCGAATTCCTTCTCGTGCCACACAAAGCGATCCCCATATGGGTGTTGCCACACAGGTCACTAGGTGCCTCACCGGGCGTGTTGTAGGGGCGGTTCGCGAACCGCCCTCGCGAAAGCGCGCGCCATCAGTGTCGAGGGCGCTTCGCGAAGCGCCCCTACAAACCCAATCAGCAACGGATGCTGCGGCCAAAGCAGTGCGTGCCAGTGGTCCGGCATCAAAACATAGCCGCAGAGTAGAAATCCCAACCGCCGCCGCGAAGCCTCCAACACGGTTAGAAGCAAATCGTATTCAGGTTCGTTGAATCGCCTGACCTTCGGACGAAGGTGGACGCTGACGGAAAAGCAGGTGTAGCGCGGACCTGTTCTGGAGGTCCGCGGCTTTTGGTCCCCGCCAATGTTCGCCAACTCCGTTCACCCTTGTCTCCTTAAAGCGTCCCGCGCAGATTGATTGCGGGGCCGGACTGCGCATAGCCCGCGTCGCGCGCGAATGATCGTCAAGGCTGTTCAAATTAGCGAACGTCCTGAGTAATTCACGCGGCTCTGCCGCTCCCCTGTGCGGAAAGGCTCCGCCTTTCCGGGCCAAGTCCCATGATTATTTCTCATCCGCGCCGCCTGGAAGGCTATGCCTTCCAGGCGGCGCGGATGAGGTTGGTTGGTGTTCTCGCACGACGGAAAGGCCCAGCCTTTCCGCACAACAAGCGGCGAAGCCGCAGGCCATCCCTCACTGAACGCTGCGCATCTTGGACAAGCCCGAATGATCGCAGCCCGCGGCGCAAGCCTTGGGAAGACCGTCCGCGCACCATCCCAAGCCCCGATTGGGGCGAAAGAAATTACGACCGACGTAAGCAGGTTGGTGATGGTGTGCAACCCGTTCTTTTGCCCCTGCGGGGCTTGCGGAATTCACTCTGCGTCCGTAACCCATAGCTGACGCTATGGGCTACGATCTTTCGCCCCTCCGGGGCTTGGCGGATTTCATCTGCTTCCGCTACCCATAGCTTGCGCTATGGGCTACCATCTACCGCCCCTCCGGGGCTGGGGGACGAGGGGGTCTTACATTCGATACCCCCTAGCTGACGCTATGGGACGATCTTTCGCCCGTTTCGCGGGCTAACGGGCGCGGAGCTTGCACTTCCCATCCTTCAGGCCTGGCGAGTTGACGATTACCGTGATGTCCCCGGCCGCAGGCTTGGACATCACGTTGATCGCGGCCATTCCCCACACCGCGTCGAGCACCGGCGTGCCGAGCAGCCGTCCCGGCCCTTCCGCGTGAAATGTGAGCCAGGGCATGGCGCTGGGGACGGGCACGCCGTCTTTATCGGCGATGATCGCTACAATGCGCACGGTGTCCCGGCCATCAGACGCGATATGCTCGCGGTCCGGTTGAAGGACAATCTGGTAGGGATCGCCCGCGGTCTTGCGCTCATCGATGTACTGCCTGCCATTCATCACGCCAATGGCACGCAGATTTCCGGCCGCATAGGGAATGTTTCCCCAAATAAAAGGGCCGTGCCGCAGGTGGGTGCCGGGCGGCAGGCTGGGGAATCGCTCCCACAGGCCGTAGCTTTTCCACTCGGCCAACAGGTTTTCCGTCGATTCCGGCCGGCGCTTGCCCAGCGACTTCCCGTTTAGGAAGAGCTCGACCTCGTCGCAGGTGGAGTAGACGCGGATCATCTTCGGTTTCCCCTCCTGCCCCGGCCAAGTCCAATGGCCCACGATCTGAACGAACGGGTCATCCGTCCACTGGGCTTTCACGAACCAGAAACTGGCCTTGGGTATGCGCCACAAGTCGCTCAAGCCGCGATAGTCGCCGCCGTTGAAGCGCGTTCCCCAGGGCCGAAGTTCGGGGGGGCCGTAGTAGTTGAAAATCCCTTTAGTACCATCGCAGGCAGCGCAGCCGGCATCGAACATCTCCCACTTGGCAGACGCCATCCACGGCATGGCTTCGAACTTGATCCAGCTTGCCTCCTGGGCGATGGCGCCGGTGATCTCGGAAGGCACGGTGCTGCGGCGGTATTCGGACACGATTCCCACCCCGTTTTCCGGCCGGTCATTCCCCCGTGGCTCGATGATCAATCCGCGCTCGTTCTTGAACGCTCCCCATTCGTTCCAAAGCCATTTCCAGTCGGGATGGTCCAACGACAGTTTCTGAAAATCGTAGAAGGCATCGTTGGTGGGGTCGCGCACGTCGGTGAGCGTGGGGTTTACACGTCCGGCGGTCCAGCGGGTAGGATCGAGCTGGCGCGCTTCGGCCACCATTTCCCGCTGATCCTGGATGTACGGGTATCCCGTATTATCGTCGGCGATGCCCCAAATGATGATCGAGGGGTGATTGCGGTCGCGCCGGATCATCTCCTCGATGGCCGCGAGGCAATTGTCAATGTACCGGCGCGTGTACCGGGAGTCGCCCAGTTCGGTCATGGGACCCGGCTGGTAGTCGTAGATCTTGATGTTGGGGATTTCTTCCCAGACCAGCAAACCGAGTTCGTCGGCCGCTTCCACGATGCTCTTGTCCTGAATGTAGTGCGCCGTGCGGATCATGTTGGCGCCCAGTTGCTTGATAATCTCCATGTCGCGGCGGCTGACGGCGTCGGGCAATGCATCGCCAAGGTATCCATAGTCCTGCCGGCGATCGACGCCGTGAAGGTTAATGAACTCGCCGTTGATCGTGTACCCTTTCCCCGGCACGTAACCCATAACTCGGATGCCGAAGGGGGTGGAGACTTCGTCGGCCGGGACCCCATCGCGGGACACTTGGGTGCGCAAGGTGTAGAGATTCGGATGCTCCGGGCTCCACAGTTCCGCGCCGGTTACAGCCAGCACAGCGGGTTCAAACTGCATCGTCGCATTGGCTGCCATATGCTTTTCTTGTTCGGCGGTCGAAACGACTTTGCCGCTTGGCGAAATCATGTCCGAGATAACCTTAATATTTGCGGGCGAGTCGAGCGAGTTCCTGACCTCGGCGGTCACCTGGACCGTGGACTCCGCCGGGCTGACCTTCGGCGTGGTAATGGAGAGGCCGCCATCGGGAATCAAGACCGGGCCGGTGATGTGCATCCAGACATCGCGGTAAACGCCGCCGTAGATCGCGATGTTGGTTTCATTGGCCGGGGGTATGTCGGGGCTGTTGGTATCGTCCACACTCAGGGCGAGCAGGTTCTCTTGACCGGGCTTCACCAGACCGGTGACATCAAAGACAAATCCGGTGTAGCCGCCCACATGCTCCCCCGCGGGGCGGCCGTTCACCCAAACTTTCGCCACTTGCGAAGCGCCCTCGAATTCCAGGAAGACCCGTTGCCCGCTGACTAGCGTTGGAGCCTCAAACCGCTTGCGATACCATCCCATCCCGCGCCAATGGTTCAGCGCCACCCAGGGGAGATGGGCCGTCTGGTCCCAGGAGTGAGGCAAAAAGACTTTCGACCACGCGGAATCGTCATAGTCCGGCGTCCACGCGTCCCGGAATTGCCATTCAACGGCGGAGCCCGGCGCGACCTGACGCTCGAATCGCCAGTCTTCGTTGAGGCTTATTTTCTGCCGCAGCGGCTGGGCCAGCAACGCGGCGGAGGAAACCAGGACTGCCAGGACGAGTTTTGGAAGATGCTTCATAGAGTTTCCTTAGTAACCGAGTCCGGCCGAAGCGCAATCCAGGAAACTATGCTTCCGACCAACTGCTTAGGACGGATCGGTAAGCGCAAACCAATTTCGACGGGCGTTGGCGCGCCCCTTCAGGGCTTGGCGTAGAGTTTCCTCCACGAAACCCAGGCCCGATGGCCTGGGCTGTGATATCGCGCCCCTTTGGGGCTTCCCAGCATCGCTGCCCACGGGCTGGTGAGAAGTTCGGGCTAAACAGGCTGCGGAAAAACCCGTTGGCACTGTCATTCTGAGGAGCCCCCGGCGACGAAGAATCTCGCATTGCCTTGAAAACACTCAGAGCGAGATCCTTCGCTTCGCTCAGGATAACAGTTTGATGGGTTTTTCCGCAGCCTGTTTAGCCTCGCCGTTAAAAGACGTTTCTGATTATTTTTGTGTCCCGGGCCCCGCACAGCTTGCGGCTGCAAGCTGCGCGGGGCCCGGGACGAATTGAGGGTGGGAGCCCCGATTTCGGCGGGGCTGAAGCTCCGCCCTTCCGGCCGTCTTCAACCGTGGTGAGAAGTTCGGGTTAGGCATCTTTTTGTAGCGGCGCTCTCAGCCCGCCCTAACGCTGGAACGGATGGCCGTCCGCCAGCAAAATGCTCCCCTCCTCAATCAGGAGGGGTGGCGCGCCGAGCGCCGGGGTGGTTATCCCTTGAAACCGAAAACTTCAAGTCGCAATCAGCACCTCCCCTCCCCCCTCCTCAACTGAGGAGGGGAGCATTTCCATTGCAGCGACGGATGAGCGGCGTCGGGGAAATTTCGGAGCCGGGGCAGATAGACCTTCTCCGCTTCTTCACAGATGACGAAGGCGGTCCCCCCTCCCCCCAAGAGAGAGGTAAGGAAACAGAATCCCAGCCCTCTCCGCGGGGAGAGGGTGCCCGGGGGAGGAGGGCAGGTGCGGGGTATTTTCGAAACCCATCGGACTTTGACGAGACACGGTAACATATTAATATTGCTATTGACTTAAATAGCGTAGCTTGATACGCTAAAGGGTGGTTACGGCGGGGTGCAGTCATGTCCGCGCACGAGTCTCCCTCCTTCGTCAAACCCCACCCGTCTAACCTGAGAAGTCCGGAGGACAAAATTCCGGCTTCAGGATTCGGGGGAGGAAAATCCGGGGCATATGGAATCGGTTCATCGGCCCATCGATCCATCGGAGGAGCACGGAGTTGGTTTCACCCCGGACTTCTCACCACGACTGGACGCTGCCGGAGGGACGGCTTTGCAGGCTGCGGAAAAACCCAAAAGCGCTGTCATTCTGAGGAGCAGCGGCGACGAAGAATCTTGCATTGCCTTGAAAATGCTCAGAGCGAGGTCCTTCGCGCAGTTTACCCTGAGCGGCAGAGCGAGATTCTTCGCTGCGCTCAGAACGACAGCGAATGGGCTCAGGATGACAGCATCGTAAGGTTTTTCCGCGGCCCGTAAAGCCCCGCCCTTCCAGACTCGTGGTGAGAAATCCGAGTTAGATGGCCCGATCTTCGCGGGCTTCCACGATGTGTCAGAAACAAAAGGAGTTATCCGTTTAGCGCCGAAATATCTCAAAGCTTCCTCCCATTCAAATAAAGATGGTTAGCTCAAAATACGGGGGAAGGGAAGAAAGAGAGGGCCGGCTCTCCACGATGTACTAGAAACAAAAAGGGTTAGCGATGAATCTCGAAAACTTTGCAGAAATCGATGCCATTGAAATGAAAAGACTTAGCTGCTTCTGCGGTGGCGGGGATCCTGAAAAAAAGGGAAGTAAAAAAAAGGGTAAAAACTTCATTAAGTTATTGAAAACAAATGTACGGAAAATGGCCGCTTTCCGCCTTTCCACGATATCCATGAAAACAAACGAGTTAAACTCTTCTTTTCACGATGTTGATGAAAAAAGGGGGTTATCGAAAAGGAGCGCGATGACTTCGATTTCTGGAGGCTACTTGTATTGTCGGTCGGGTTTGCGGTGAGGCCTGGCGACGGCGTACATCGCAGCGGCAAGCTGGCCGATGAGCGCGTATTTGTCGTTACCCTTTCTGATCCAGGTCAAAGTGCGCTCTCCAAGGTATAATGCCGAATGAGAATGATGTCCCGTCAGCGGATTGCGCTGATGCAAGACGATGAGCCGGCATAAGGCGGGATGCGGCATGAAACGCCGGCTTCGGGCCCGGCTCGATCGAACTGTGGGGAAAGCTCAGGCAGAGCATGAGGGAATAACACGGGCGGAATGGGCACGCCGGCAGTTCGTGCTGGTCCGCTCACGCACGGCCGATCCGCAATGCCAGCCGGGTTGGGATTAGGCACAAGGTTTTCCATTATCAATCCCGGGAGATAACGATGCCTCGAGTCGAGGTCAGGCTGCTGAAAAATCTCGATGAGTACACTCAATGTGAGGTTATCCAGTCGCATATTTGGGGTGGGCCGGGCATCACCCGTGAGGTCCTCTCGGTGACGCAGAAATACGGGGGGGCGATGGTAGGCACCCTCGTCGGTGGCAAGGTGGTGGGTTTCATTTACGCGTTCCTTGCCCGATACCATGGCCGCCTGGTGCACTGGTCACATTTGATGGCGGTGGAAGCGAAGTACCGGGACCAGGGATTTGGCTTCCGGATGAAACTGGTTCACCGCAAAGTCGCTCTTGAGCGCGGCATCAAGTCCATCTGTTGGACCTTCGATCCGTTGCAGAGCCGAAACGCGCGGCTAAACATTTCGCGCTTGGGCGCGCTGGCGGACGAATACGTGCCGGATTGTTACGGGCGCTTTCCCAGTTTGCTGGAAAAAGGCTTGCCTAGCGATCGCTGGGTGGCCAATTGGCGCATCGCCACGGCGCGGGTGGAAGAACGGCTGCGCGGGGAAGCGCCGCCCTTTAACCCGTCGACGCCGCGTGTGAATGAAACTCGGCTGAACGCCCAAGGCTTTCCGCAGAACCGGGCGATCCACCTGGACCTTACGCATCGCCGCTTGCTGGTGGAAACTCCCACTCAAACCGACGCGATGCGATCGCAGGCCATGCCGCTGGCCCGCCGCTGGCGGATGGAAGCGCGCCGCATCTTTCAACACTATCTCGCCGCGGGATATCGCGTGGAGGATTTCTTCCCACCCCAACCGGCCACTGAGGGGCGCTGCTTTTATGTGCTGCGGCGCCGGGCGTAGGGCCCTCCTCCCTCCGGTAAAGGGTTGGTTTGATTTGGGAGCAGCGAGGTTGCCGCGCCAAAGCGCGGCAAAAAGCGGCCGCAGCATCCTCTTGGCCCATTACCGCCCTCGCGCAGGGCACCGTCAAAGTCGAATGGGGTTGAAAGGGACCCCTCACCTGCCGTCCTCCGTCGGGCCCCCTCTCCCCTGGAATAGGGCTGTATTTTTGATTTCTCTCCCTTGGGGAGAGGGGGGACCGCAAGGCGGAGGGGGCCCCACGTTTTGCAAGTAGTGGGGGTGAGGGGTTTCTTCGCGGGTGACGTATTCATGACCAATGATGTATGCGACCCCCGCGACTTTGACGGAACCCTGACCTCCCTCGCGCCCGGCTTGACTTAAAACCTTCGCGCAAGGTATCTTAGTGGTTCGACTTTGGCACAGGAAATCCAAGTAGGGAGCATTGCGTCTTGAAACGTACCTTTCAACCCAACCGCCGGCGCCGAGCAAAAACGCACGGCTTTCGCATTCGTATGAGAACTCCGGGGGGGCGCAATGTGTTGCGGCGCCGCCGTCAGAAGAGCCGTCATCGCCTGACTCCCTAAAGAGCTCGTTTGACCTCTCAAGCTTTCCCCAAGACTTTTCGGCTGCTACGCCGAAGCGAGTTTCGGCGGGTTTACGACGAAGGGCAGCGCCGCAGCGCGTCACTATGCACCGTCTTTTGCCGGCCCAACGGGTTACCCCATTCACGCTTGGGGATTACCACGCCGGTGCGGTTGGGGAACGCTGTCCGGCGCAATCGCCTGCGGCGGCGAGTGCGCGAAGTGTTCCGGCTGAATCGAGCGAGCCTTCCGGGCGGCTGGGACATCCTGGTCAATCCCCGCGAGGCAGTGGGGAAAGTCTCCTTCGCGGCGCTTCAGCGGGAATTGTTGCGGATGTTTCCCCAGCAGCCGCCGAAGTAGGGGACAGGTTACAGGTTACAGGGAACGGGAAGAGCATTAATCAACGACCTGTGCCCTATAACCTGTCACCTGTAACCTTCACCGGCATTGTGAAACTTTTTGCTCTGGGATTGATCCGCTTTTACCAAGCGTGTCTTTCGCCTGTGCTGCCCTCGGCTTGCCGGCACTATCCTTCCTGCTCAGCATACGCCTTCGAAGCGGTGGAAAAATGGGGAGTGGGGAAGGGCGTGCGCCTGGCTTTGGGGCGGGTGCTTCGCTGCCGGCCTTGGGGTAGTTACGGTTACGACCCGGTACCGGAAAGAGAAGGAGTTAGGAGCGAGAAGTTGGAAGCCGATAGGAATGCGGTCGGACTTTGAATCCTGGCTCCTTGCTCCTGGCTTCTAGCTCCTAATTTTTTACTATGAACCTTGACCAAGAAAAACGCGTGATGCTCGCCTTCGGCCTCTCGATTGTGATGCTTGTCCTGTATCGCGTCTACGGCGTCAAGGGGCCGCCACCGGAGCCGAAGAAGCCTGTGCCGGTTGCGGCGGCTACCGCCCCCCCCAGCCAGTCGGGAGCGCCCAAGACAACGCCCAATGCTGCGCACAAGGCTGCGCTTGCTGCACCGCCCGCACCCACGGCGCTACCGGTATTGCAAGGCACCCAGCCCGAAGACATCGTGGTGGAAAGCAAGGTCTACCGCGTGACCTTTTCCACCCAAGGGGCGGTGGTCAAGAGTTGGGTACTGAAGTATTTTCGCGACGCGAAGGACCAACTGCTCGATACCGTCAACGGTCCGGCATGTGAAAGTCTGGGCTACCCGATGAGCTTGAGCGTGCCGAATCCCGCCCTCAAGACGCAAGTCAACCAGGGGATTTACGTGGCCACGGCCGACGATGGGCGCCCGGCCCCCTCCGGGAAGAACTCCGTGGCGCACTCCCAGAATATCTACTCCCCTCCCGTCACTCTAACTTTTACTTATAGCGACGGCAAGGTGCAGGTGAAGAAGCAATTTTCCTTCACTGCGGATTACGTGGCCAGGGTTGCGGTGAGCGCTTTCGACGGCCAAAACGACCTGCCTGTTGAGGTCACTTGGCCGGGCGGATTCGGCGACCACTCGCTTACCTCCGCCGCCATTGAGAGCTACCGCCAAGGGGTTTACGGTACAATTGGCGACCTCACCACCGTAGCCCAGGGAAAAGTGAAGGAGGACCGCATTATTCCCGGCCCGCTGCAACTGGCGGGGCTCGAGGATAAGTTCTTCGCCGATGTCTTCCTTCCCGAGGCGCCCGATCAGGTCTCCTTACGGCTGGCGCGGCAGGAATGGTCCCCGCCCGATTGGACTGAGAAGGATAAGCCCAAGCCCCTCGCCGCCTCCTTGGTGGAAACGCAGGCCAAGGCGCTGGATTTCCGCCTGTTTGTCGGCCCCAAATCCTTGGACGTGCTCAAGTCCGTGAATCCTCCCCTGGATTCCCTGGTGGACTTTGGCTGGTTCAGCATCATCGCCAAACCTCTGTTCATGGGCTTGCGCTATATCGACGAACACTGGATACACAATTATGGCTGGGCCATTATCCTGCTGACCCTCATCCTCAGTTTGGCGATGTTCCCGCTGAGGCTCAAAGGTTATCGTTCCGCGCAGGAAATGCAGAAGGTTGGACCGATCGTCAAGGGCATCCAGGACAAGTACAAGAATTACAAGTTCAACGATCCGCGCAAACAGAAGATGAACGAAGAAGTGATGAAGGTTTACAGCGAGCACGGCATCAATCCGCTGGGCGGCTGTTGGCCCATGCTTTTACAGATGCCCTTGCTTTACGGCTTCTACCGGGTGCTCGACCTTGCCATTGAGCTTCGCCACGCGCCATGGATCTGGTGGGTGAAGGACCTTTCCGCGCCGGACCGGCTAAACATTATGGGTGTCTCCCTACCGGTTTTAGTGATCCTGATGACCATCGCTTCGTTTGTCTTGCAGCGGATGACGCCCGTGGCCACCGCCGACCCTTCCCAGCAGCGCATGATGATGTTGATGCCGCTCTTTATGGGATTCATGTTCTACCGCTTTGCCAGCGGCATGGTCCTGTACTGGCTGACCAGCAGCGTGGTGCAAATCCTCCAGCAGGTTTATATCAATCGCCGCATGCCTCTACCCACCTCCCTTCCCGTTCCGCGCAAGCCCGCTGAGGCGAAGGGGTGAAAAATGGATAATGAGAACTCCCCTACTGAATACAGCATCGAAAAATACCTAAGCTCGATGGAATCCCTGCTTTACGCGTTCATTAAGCACAGTCCCTTTACGTTGACCTTTTCCATCCAGAAGGCTGCTGCCCACGCGGATGATCCGGATGCGCCGGAATACGTCGTGGATTTTTCCGGGGCGGACGCCGATTTGCTGCTGGAAAAGAATGCCACACTCTTGCACGCCGTCGAGCATGTGGTGCTGAAGGCTATCCGGTTGGATGAGGATCACTTCCGCAGAATTGCCTTCGATTGCCAGGATTGGCGGCGAACGCGGAGGGAGGAGTTGCGGCTGATGGCGCAGGTGGCGGCAGAACGGGTGATGGATACGGGCGCCCCCTTTACCCTAAACCCCATGAGCCCAAGCGAGCGGCGCATCATCCACTTGGCCTTGAAAGACCGGCCCCAGGTCCGCACCCAGAGTGAAGGTATGGGGCCCGAGCGTAAAGTGGTGATTTCCCCCGCCCAATCTCCCCCACCACGCGCTGGCCGGTAACCCATGCCTCATGACACCACGGGAGGGTTTTCCGCAGCCTGGTCAGCCGCGCCGGAAGGCCACAGCATCCAAACGAGCACGGCCCCTGCGAGGAGGGCGAACGCCAGGCCGTTGCGGAGGAAAAATGTATTTGACTGCGCCAGCAAGTCGATGAGCGGTTCCGCCACCTGCGCACAAAATAGAACCAACAGGTAGGCCAGAATGTTACGGCGAAGGAAGTATGCCACCACCAAGGCCGCTACCAACAGGGGGAGGAAATTCATCACCCAGCCGACGCCGAAGGCGGCAAGAGAGTGCGCGTGGGTAGGTCCCAGTGAAACCAGCACCAGCGCCAACACCAACCACAACCACCACGCCCGCAGTTTCCAGCCCGCGCGGACGATGAAGATGAATATCCCCATCAAAGCCGCATATAGCAGGGTGCGGGTCAGGCTGGAAAGGAAAAGCCCGGCGGCCGGCCACTGAGTGCTGAAGGCCGTGGAGAAAAGCTCGTCTTTAATGGGTGCATAGGCGTGGAACACGCTGGTGAGGAGCGCTTCCATGCGCGCCAATCCCGCGCCGGCGGCAAGGCTCAAAAGCAATGCCACCAGGGCATCACGGCGCCACGCGCGCCGCGCGGCTTTACTCAAGAGCTTCCAGGCGTCGGGATAGATACTGGCTGCGGAGCCGATCAGAAGCCAAGCGAGCAATCCCTCCAGGATGGGCACCACAATGACGCCGACGGCAACCTGCAATTTCCAGATCGTCAGAGGCATCGACGTGTCGTAGGTTTGGTAGGCCAGAGGAAGGCCGTTCAGCGCTCCTAGAAGTCCCAGAATGGCAAGCAAGACTCCGAACTTCGCCGACCGCTTCCACAACATCTGCCCGGACCGAATCAGATTTACGAACAGAATCAAGCCGCCCGCCACCAAAGTAAGGATGGTCAGGATAGAAACGGCAAGCAGGAGGTTGTTCACAGTATTGCTGCCTTCCTGCGCGCGTATCCACTCCTCCGGCAGCTTGAAAGAGCGTGAAAAGCCCACGATCTGATCGCCGGCGATGTCAACCTCCAGCCGATAATGCGCGTCGCCCACGTTGCGGGGGTCACCCGGCTTGGCTTGCCAAACCAGGTTGTAATCCTCCCGGGCTTTCCGCTTGATGGCGTCGGAGTTTTGCAGTTCAAAGTCCGCCAAGTGATATCCGTGCTCCACCACCGCCTGTTCCGCCAACACCCGGGCTTGTTCAGGCGCGAGCGACGCGCCGGGGGCATCCTCTTCCAGGCCGTGACGGAATCCGAAAACCTCACCGGAACCCGGATCGATGAACACCAGGTACTCCTCTTTTTGCAGAGGACGGTAGAAACGTACCTCCCACAAGGCGAGGCGCGTTGCCTGGCGGTAGATCTGGTCTGCTTGCTCCACAGATTTTCGTTCGGCCAGATAGTGCAGCGCCGAAGAGTCAACGTTGTTATTAATCCAGACGACGTGGCGGTAAGTCGCCGGGTCAATCGCCCGCTGCCGCAGAAAATTGTCGGCGCTGCGCAGTGCGTCCTGCGGCGATTGATGCAGGACGATGCCCTTGCCAAACCGGTAAACGGGAATGAACGCCAGGCCGGCAAAGATCACCGTCAGCACCCCCGCCAGAACCAGACGCGATGGAGAAAACCGCTGGTAAGCCAGCGGCGTTTCGGCGGCGGCGGCCTCCTCCTGGAGGGGCGCGGGGACCTTCTCGGCGGCGTTGAGGAGGGTATCTTCCTCCGCGAACGTCCCTGTCTTCAAGTAGGCAGCCAGCGCCACGATCAAAGGGATGAGCATGATTCCCGCCGCCACTCCCCCCGACACCATGAGGTAATGATTGGGAGAGCGCAGCAAAAGGAAGGCGGTATAAAGCGCGTCCACGGAGTAATGCCAAATCAGCGTGGCCAGAATCCCGAAGCGCAGCATGATCAGGCCAATGATCACGCCGCCAAATCCCACTTCCAGGCCGCGGATAAAGAAGGGTTGATTGGGATAGGCGGAGTGCAGAAATCCCCAAATGAAGGCCGCCAGCACAATGGCCAGAGGCCCCGACTTCAGGAATTTTCGCAGGAAAGGGATGGCAAAAGCACGGAATTGTATCTCTTCGGAAACTGCGGGGAAGAAGCCGACGAACAGGACCATCACCCAAGGGAAGCGCGTATTGAGCAAATCAGAAAAGGGGACGTCTGCCGGCGCCCACGCGCCCAGTTTATCGGCGGCAAGATAAAACACCGTTTGGTAGGCAAAGAAGAAAAAAGTCAGGGCTATCCCCACCACGTTGGCCAGGAAGAAAGAGCGTGTTCGCAGCCCCTGCCAACTGAAGTAGCGGCGGATCGATATAAAACGCGGGTACGCTTCACGATAGACGGGCTCGGTGCTGGCCAGCAGCAAAAAGATAAATGCCCCGTAGGCCAGGGCTACGAGGAGGTTATCCACCACGTAGCCGCTCACGAAGCTGGAAAAGGAATCCGTGGTGTGATATTCGAATTCCGCCTGCGAAAACATGTTCAACTGGCCGAGAAAGTAGAGCAGCGCCGTGACCAGCGCGAAACTCGCCGAGAGATGAATAGGCACATCGCGTTTGCGGAGGCGCTGGATCAGGAGAGCCAGCCCGGCAATGCACAACAGTATCCAGGGGACCTCGTCCACGACATTCGCGGCCTCGTTGCGGGAGCGTAGTTTCTTGTAGTCGCGCGTCCAGCCCTCAGGAATCTTCACGAATTCCCGGTAGCCGGCCACCTGGTCACCATCTACCACCAACGCGATGCGCAAGCTGCCATCTCCGAGATCCACATTTTTCTGTTTCCACGTGAACGAGTAATCGGTCCGGGCAGGGCGCTTCTCGCTGACTTTGTCAACGAATTCCAAACCCGTCAGGTCGCGCTGCATGACCTCCACCAGAAACTTCTCCGCGAGAGCCCGCGCCGCATCCGTATCCAGATTCGCCCCAGGCGCCGATTCCAGCAGCTCGCGGTCAAATCCCACCACCTGTCCCGCGGGAGTGACGTCCACCCGGAACTCTTCCTTTTGTTGAGGTTTGAACCAGCGATGCGACCAGTGCCAGAGGCGGATGGGGCCGCGCGTCAGGGTGTTCATGCGCGCCAAGCCTTGCGTGCGCTCGAGGAAGACCTTCTCGTTATCGTCAAAATCAAAAACTGCGGCGTGCCGGTAGCCGCTGACACTCCAGCCGCGATCAGCCAGGAATTGAGTTGCCAGAGGGGTGGAATCATCCCGGTTCACGCGGAATTCGATGGCCGCTTCGGGGAAGGCTCGGGAAAAGTATTTCACCCCAATGGCCAGGGAGATGCCTGCCACGACAATGGCTATCGTGATGACCCGGCGATCCGTAGAAGTCAAAATGCTCGACATGGATTCCCCTTCCCTACAGCATCGGCGCAAATCACAGGCGATTATACCCGCAGTTGGCAATCTTTCACGGATAAGTCGTTAGTCTGAAATTTTCATTACGGGTTTGGAAGGGGGGGTGAAGAGCTTGCGGAAAAACTCGAAAGCGCTGTCATTCTGAGGAGCTGCGGCGACGAAGAATCTCGCATTGCCTTGAAAAAACTCAGAGCGAGATCCTTCGCGCAGTTTATCCTGAGCGGCAGGGCGGGATTCTTCGCTGCGCTCAGAATGTCAGCGAAGGACTCAGGATGACAGCATTGAAGGATTTTTCCGCTGCCTGTGAACCCCCCTCCCTTCGAAAGCTCCGCCCAGAGTGCCTCAGAGTGGTGAGGAACGCGGATTAATGCCGAATCTCGCGCGTGACATTACGACAACTCTTTCACCATTACCCATGCGGTTGTCCCATCCGCGTAGTACTGTTCGATTTCTCCAACCTTGAGGTACCCCCGCGCTACATAAAACCTTTGAGCCACAAGATTGTTCTGGGCGGTTTCGAGTCCGATCGTGGGCAGACCGTGATCACGAGTCCACTGCTCGGCGGCCTCCATCAGAAGCGACCCCACCCCGCGCCGGCGCCACGCGTTTAAGACATCGATGGTGACGATGTGCAAGATTTTGCGCGCCTCCCGCTGAGCAATCAGGAAACCTGCGATCTTATCGTCTTCCTCCGCCACCCAGGTTTGCGAATGCCGGTGGCCGATGAAAGCCGTCAGTTCTTCCTGTGTGTAGGAAATCCCTGGACCAAAACAGGCTTGATCGATTTCATATAGAGTGTGCAGGTCATCGGGACGGAAGGGACGAAGGCGCATGAGGGTTTTAGATTTTGGATTTTAGATTTTGGATTTGGCAATCTGGGCCTTCCACCGAGGCTGCGATGCCATTCTCTCTCTAGTCCAAAATCCAAAATCTAAAATCCAAAATTATTCAGGTAGAGCGCGTTGGTTTCAGTCTGCGCACCTTTAGAGTTTCTGTAATCCAAAATCTAAAATCCAAAATCCAAAATAGTTCAGGCGAATTCCAGCAACCGGTCGATATCGGCTTCGTCATTGTAAATGAACGGCGAAACCCGAATCATCCTATGGCGCAAACTCACCGCGACATGATTCGCCGAGAGCTTTTGATGCAATTCCGCAGTTGCCCCGAGAGTTAAGGCACGGAAACTTAGAATCGACGATTCGTGGCCGGGCAGCGACGCCGCCGAAGGATGATAACCCCGGGCGCGCAGCCCTTCCTCCAGGCGTTGAAGTAGCCGGCGACAATGGCCGCTGATAGTTTTGATCGTGGCCCCTTCCACAAGCTCCAAGGATGCTTCCAGGCCGTGGAGGTTGATGAAATTTCCGGTTTCGCCCGAATCGAACACCCGCGCGTCGTGAATCAAACTGAACTCCTCTTTGGGAAGTGAATCGAAATCTTCCGCGCCTTCGACGGAATACCAGTTGATGACGCTCAGATCGAGTTTGTTCAATAATTCTCGCGCCACATAAGCAAACCCGGTACCATACGGGCCAAGAAGCATTTTGTAAGCTGCGCAGGCCATGACGTCTACAGGCAGCGCGTGCAGATTCAAATCATTCGCGCCCACTCCTTGCGTGCCATCCACAACAAATATCCCCCCCCGATCGTGAATCAGCGAGCCGAAAGCGGCAAGATCAATCCGATAACCGGTGGAATAATTCACCCAATCGAGCGCCAGGACGCGTGTGCGGGGGGTCAGTTCCGCCGCCACTTGATCAAGGGTCACTTCCCCCTCGGGCGGGCGGACGACCTTCACGGTCACGCCTTTGCGCCGCAGGTGGAGCCAAGTAAAAAGGTTGGAGGGAAAGTTCGAGCTCGCCACCACCACCTCATCACCCGCGGCAAACTCCAGGCCCGCCGCCGCAATGCCAATTCCTTGCGTGGCGCTGTTAGTGATGGTAATTTCCCCCGCTTCCGCGCCGGTCAATCGGGCAATCCGGGCGCGCACCCGTTCCGGCAGGCCAAAATATTCCGGGGCCTTTAGCCGGTCCGGGTGAGACTTCAGTTCAATAGCCTGGTGAATTCGCTGCACCGTAACCCGCGGGAAAGGCCCTTGGTAGGCGCAGTCCAGATAGACCAGCGGCGAGAAATCCGAAAATTCCTGGCGGTAATTACGCATAGATGTTAATCCACGTAGATCTATTTACCGAGCATGCGGGCGAACAAGGATGGCTTGCGTTTATCCTGCTTGACGGGGACTGCTGCCAGCAGGTGTGCAATCTTCTCCGCCGGCCAAGGCTGGCGCGCGCGATCCCACGCAATAACTTCCAGTAACGAAGTCCAATGCTCCAGGCAATGGAGGCACCTGCTACGATGCTCTTCCGCCGGAGACTTGTCATACCAGCTCGCTTGGCCGTCAAGAATACGGATGAGTTGCCGAAGAGGCGTGCAATCCTTCTGTACATCCGCGCGCGCTGCTGCGCAGATGCCGATCCAGGCTGCGGGCCATAGGCATCGGTCCTCACTTCGTTCCAGTAACTGGGCGTAGCTGGCGCGCAGCCGCCCCAACCCCTCGCCCGCCACAGCAGGAGTAATCCGAATAATTTTTTCGAGGGTCCCTCGGGAATACCCTGCCAGGGTCAGGAAAGCAATCTCCTGATGAACGAGGGGCAGTCCGCTGAGCAGGGCGGTGAGCGCCTGAAGGGTGGGCGCGGGAGGGTCAGCGGCAGGGTGCGGGGATTCCAGCTTGGTGGCGGCCCAATCTTGGAGAAATGTGCGCAAACCCACCAGAAACTCCCGTTCCGATTGATGGGAAAAACCTCTCAGGGTCGCGCCCTCATTGGCGCTCAAAGCGCATAGGGAATCGCGCCAGGAATCCAGGCACTCATCGTGCGTCCAAGGCGAGTAAACGCCGAAAAATTGGAGCGCCATGGGAGTGTAATCCGCCAGAAAGGCTTTCCAGGCCTCAGGGTCCCCTTCCTCGCATCCTGGAAGGATTTTGTAAAATGTCATCAATTTGGCCATGGTGGAAATTCGGAAGCCCGGCCGGGCAGGCTGTCTCGCTGCCCCCGCCAAAAATTTCAAAAAAAGTCACGCCCTATTGATTGCCGTTTACCGCCGGCCGGCCTCCTGGATAGTCCGCTCCAAGTGTTCTGCTACCAAGGTGGCCGTATCAATGACGGCTTGATCCAAGGTCGGGGGATTGAACGGCCTGTAGATGGTGTCCTGCCACACGGACGCGCCATTGCGGTCAGAAATGAAAACCTCGGAATGCACGCGCTTCAGCCGTCGCGATTCCATGCAAGATCCCCGGAGTATGGCGTCTGCATCCTTTTCTTTAGTGACCAAACGAATTCGCCCCCACTTTCCCAAGGACTCAACCAGCTTGTCGCTCAGCGAATTATCGATGTTCTGGATGTAGAGAGTGTGAATTCGCATCAGTTTCCGAAGGTCGTTGGTGGTAGAGGTGAGCGGGCCGGATTCGACTCCCGGTCCCGTTCGAGGACCGAGCGTGGGGCGCTCCTCCTGCTGTTGCTTAGGCTGATCCTGCGGAGATGGCTGGTCGGCATTCTGCCCCGCCTGAGCCCACATCGCCATACTGGCGAGTAGACAAATCGCCAGACGCCAAGCACCCCATTTCATAGCGACCTCCCCGGGCCGGAATCGTGCCAACCCAGCCCATCCAAGCCGCACGGCCCTTACCGGCCATAAGAGCGGTTGATTTCTTTTAGCGTCTTTCGACGGTCTCTCATATCCTGCATCGCGTCCTTCTGCTGCTGTTTCAGATCGCGACGCTCGCGCTGCATTTGGTGGTTTGCCTGACCACGCTCAGCGCTGCTCACCCGTCGGCGCTTCCAAGTCTGCTTCCGGTTCCGCTGTTGAACTTTTAAGTAATGGCGCTGCAGCTTCTGCTGTGCTTTAAGCTGCTTCCGTTGCGCCCGCCAATTGACATTCTGGGCTCGGACCGGGGTGGCCAAGCTGATCCCCAGACACATCGTAGCGACCATCACGACCAGGTAGTTACGCATTCTGCCTCCCCATGCGTTCAGATGGCTGCCAGACGCGACTTTGCTCCGCCGTATGTTCTGCGGCTTGGCGTATCCCCTCTCCACCAGCATCTTAGCGGGATTATGGAAAGAGTACAATAGTTTCCCGACAAGGTTCTGCCCAAGCAGGGGACCCCTCAAACGCCCTCATGCTGAAGTGCGTCTCGCCCGACCAAATCACAAGGTTTCGCTCGCCAACCCTTCCCATGTGCGGAGACCGGTTCGGCTTAAGTACAAGGGGATGTTCTTGAACAGGGGATTCTCAGCTTCGATCTCCCTGATCATGGCTCGTTTTACGTGGGACAGCTCTCCTGAAAGGATCGTGAGTGAACCTCCGTCTCCCCCTGCCCCGTTCACCTTCCATCCCAAAGCGCCATACGCCTTAGCGATGTCGATCACCCGGCGCGCATCCGGACTCACCAAATCAGGATGAAGGCGTCCCTGTGCCTCGGTGTTCTCGATCATGGCCCTTCCGAACCCGGCAAAGTCTCCGGCATATACGGCGTCACGGGATTTCTCCGGCGTCGCGCGCAGGTCCTGAAGCTTCTGGCAATCCGGTCCCAGACCCTCGAGTTCCTGAATGACTTTTTCATGAACCGCAGATGAGGTGTGGGATTTCCCGAAGTAGATCAAAACTAGACGCCTTTCCAGCTCCCACCAGATGCTGTTCGGCACCTGGATGGGGGAAACAGTGGCATGCGGATAATCAAACATCTCGATGTAATTGATGCCGCCATAGGCCGAGCATAACTGGTCTTGAATGCCGGACTGAAGCTTGAGCATCTGGGTCTCAATCGACTGCGCCGTGTAGGCGACCTCGTGCGCCGTCAGGCGCCCTCGGGTAAGACGGTCGAGCGCCCCCACCAGCGCTACACCCACGGCCGCCGAGGTGCCTGTGGAGGCCCCGCTCGGCGCCTCGGAAAATATTGTGAGGTTTAAAGCCAGCTCCGCGGGGACCTTCATACGCACAATAGCCGCCTCCAGCAGCGGATGCTCACCCCATCCACCCGTCCTCTGGGTTACGGCAAAGCGCTGGCCGTAGTTTTCCGCAAAAACCACAACTTGCTGGGGCTGGTCGTCGCGGTGAAACACCTCCACCTGAACCTCCACATAAGGATACACGCCGATATTGAAGATCTTCCCTGTCTTGGCGAACCAGGTATCCGTCCAGCCGCCATTGTCACAAATTCGAATGGGCGCAACACCATTGATGACCCGCAACGGTCGTTTGTCAGCCATTTCCTTCATCCCAAGCCTCCTGGCGACGATTGGTGCGCGAAACGGTAGCTCCCCCGTGCCGTAAGACAAAATCTCGCTCCCTCTACTCCAACCGCGATGATCGTACCACAATCGGCCTGCGCCGAACCGCTTAGGTAAACCTCTTTGGGAAGATAATCAGGCCTTCCGGTTATTCCCTTGCCGGGGGCGGAGAACAAACAACCTCCACTCCCCGTTTTTCCATCTAACGGGGAAGCGAAAGTGTGCCAATATCAGCGATCCTCCCCACGTGCTTTGCCGTAGGGAAGCCAGGAGTAGGGAATGCCGCGGGATGGAAGTCGGCATCAACTCACCTCATGACCGGAGATGCGGAAAAACTTTGATGATAACGAAACATTCGGTGAAACAGGGAACACCACGTTGCGCCCATGACTTGGCGCGACGATCAGTTGTTTGGCAAAGGCTCGGTCTTCTCCTTTTGGCGGCGCCACTCTTCATGGCGGATCATCCGCTCCGGAGCCAGCAAGTGACGGGTGGGCAAGCCCAAGCGCCGCCCATCACCGTGCACGTGAAGGTGGTCAACGTGCTCACCACCGTGCGGGATAAAAAGGGAGCGATCGTCCGTGACCTGACGCAGGATGATTTCGAGCTGAAAGAAGATGATCGTCCGCAAGCGATTCGTTATTTCTCGCATGAGACCGATCTTCCCCTGACCCTCGGGCTGCTGGTCGACACCAGTATGAGCCAGCGGCGCGTTCTGGGCGAGGAGCGCGACGCCAGCGCAACCTTTCTCGACCAGGTACTGCGCGTCGACAAGGATCAAGCCTTCGTCATTCACTTCGACCGGGAAGTGGAAATGCTCCAGGACCTCACTTCCTCCCGGCAGAAATTGCAGGCAGCGCTGGGCCTCCTGCAAGTACCACAGCGTTCCGACCCAGACCGCGGCGATTCACCTGACTCCGGCCAGGGGCAAGGCGGTGGGGGCGGCGGCCGGGGCCGGGGTGGATATGGAGGCGGCGGCACTGCTCTTTACGATGCGATCTATCTGGCTTCGAACGACATCACGGCGAAGCAGGGAGGACGCAAGGCGCTGATTGTCCTTTCCGATGGAGTGGACCACGGCAGCAAGAAAACCCTTGCCAGCGCCATCGAGGCCGCCCAGCGCGCCGACACCTTGGTTTATTCCATCCTCTTCGCCGATGAGCAGGGATATGGCAACGGAGGCGGCTATGGCCACCATGGGATGGGCGGTGGCATGGGAGGCATGGGGGGAGGAATGGGCCGGCATGGCGGTGGATATCCGCGCCAGCAGGAATCGCGGCCCGACGGCAAGAAGATCCTCGAAAAACTCTCCAAGGACACAGGAGGGCGCTTTTTTGAGGCTTCCAAGAAGCACCCCATTGATGAAACCTTCAGCCAAATCCAGGAAGAGCTGCGCAATCAATATAGCTTGGGATATACCCCTGACCCGCCTGACGCGGGAGCCGGATATCACAAGATAACTGTGACTACGAAAAAGAAAGACCTTGTCGTGCAAGCTCGCGATGGATATTACAGCGTACAATAACCTCGCCAACCGCGGGTGGCGCCGACATCGTTCTTCATGTCGGTGACCACGGGGAGAGTGCCCCAAGTTTTGCAAGTAGTGGGGGTGAGGGGGTCAGCACGAAGATGAAGGTGCTAAGCCAGATTTGAATTGGGCGGGCCGGCACAGAGCGCACCGCTGAGATTCGCGTCCGTCTACTGCACCAGAACGTAGAGCTACCCTCTGCGCCAGCCGGCGTGACCTCTTTTCCTTACTACTTCTCCGCATCGAGCCTGCCCCCACTCCAACGAATGGCATCTTGCACCAGCACGCGGTAGGCGGGGTAGAGATGCGCGCCCTCGCCGTGGCCGAGCTGGATGTAAACCACGCGCGATTTCGAATAAGGGCTGATCCAGGCGACGGGGCCGTCGCTGGTGGGAGCATCGCTGCGAAGCAGCACCTTTACGTCCGGCGAAATCCACATACCCTTATAAGTTTCGTCCCACAAGTGCATGGTTCCGATATGGGCCGTGATGGGGTGGGACATGACAGGCTTAACGCAAGACTCTTGATCGTGTAAGTACGTCGATGCGGGCATGGCCCCGTCGGGTTTGAGAAGGTATTTGCCTCCCACGACCTCCTTGTACCACCACTCCCAATCCTGATAATCGGCGATGGCGTGATGGAGGACCACGATCCCTTTGCCCGCCTCCACAAAGTTGCGCAAGTTGGTCTTTTCTGCGTCGCTAATTTCCTGGGAAAAGTCGTAGAGCACCAACACGTCGTACTCCTTACGGATGTCGCTTCGAAAGGCCTCATGGTTCGAGACGGCGTGCTCCCAGTGCAGGTCATTCGCTCCTTCAAAGACCGTGTAGAAGGTGGTGGCGTAGGGGTGCCCCCCGGTGACCACCAGCAGCCGAAGCGGCCGCGGCGCGTGGCCGGCGAGCGTGCCGGAAGGGGAAAGCGTAACGGCGCCGGTGGCCGCCCATTCCGTGCCGCGCGCAAACGTGCTCACAAAGCCGCTCTCTTGCTGAGCTGACACATCGTGGCCCAGAGCAGTGTAGAGGACGCGGCCTTGCCCGTAATTGACTGTCCAGATAATGGGCTCATCATTGCCGGTGCCGCCATTGGCCGGGTCATCGAAAGCCGTGGCCAGGATGTCCGCGCCGGGCGACATCTGGGGACTGTGGTAAAGCTCGTCGGAAGTGCGGAAGGACTCTGCCAAACCGCGGGTGACGGGGTGCTCGCGGTCCACAAACTTTACCGTGAAGCAATGGCGCGGAGCGTGGGCGGTTTTGGGCGGGCCCATTGTCCACCACCCGCCGATCATCTGCAAATACTCGGGCCAGGGGGGCTGCTTGAGGCCCGAGGGCTTGTGGTTATCGGCCAAGACTTCGAGTCCCGTGAAGGCGTAGTTCGCAGCGTGGACCGCCACCAGTCCTTTGCCCTGCTTGACGAAGTTTTCGACGGCCCTTTCCGTCACTTCTCCCCAGCGTGGGCCTTCATAGTCCAGCACGAGCACATCGTAGGCCGCCAGCGTCGCTGCGGTAACGCCGGCCGGTTCCTCTTCCACGCGCACGTCAAACCGGCCGCTATCCACCAGAACTTTTCGCAGGAAAGGTGTGGTGGTGCGCCAGTCATGATTGTTGCGGCCGGAAAAAATCAGCACGCGGATTTTCCCCGGCTGGAAGAATGGGATGGTGTCTTGGGCAAGGCCCAATGTTGGGCCAAACGGTATTCGGCCCGTGGGAAAGGTCAGCCCTAGGGCGAGGCAAAAAGGGAAGAGTAAGGTTGGATGGCAAAGAATTCGATTCATGATTTACCCTTATCCTGCTGTGAAATTGCTCCCCTCCTCAGGTGAAGAGGGGGTGGGGGGGGCTGATTCCGTCTTTATGTCCTAGGTATCAGGAGATAACCACCCCGGCGCTCGGCGCGCCACCCCTCCTGAATCAGGAGGGGAGTTGCCGGGAGCACTTTTATCATCCGCGGCGAGCCTTAGGCCTCTGTCGCCCCTGACGGCCTGGTAACTGTGTCCGGCCGGCAACTGGGGAACGTGCCAGCCCCCAGCCACTAGCCCCCAGTCCCCAGCAGTGTATTGAGATGCGCCAGGCTGCGGGCGGCCTGCTGCTCGGTGCCGCACTCGACGGAGAGCACACCACTAAAGTTCGCGCCGCGCAAGATCGCGATGACTCGCTGCCAATCGATGACGCCATCGCCGCAGGCGCATCCCACCGGCGTCCCGGTCACCTTGCCGCGTTCCGCATCCGCATGCTCAACGGCAATATCCTTGGCGTGGACGTGAACCAGCAAGGGGCAGACCGCCTCCAATCCCTCGTATGGGTCGCCGCCTGCCAGGTACACGTTTCCGGTATCGTAATTCACCCGTAAGAGCGGCGATTCCACCAGGCCGACGATCTTCAGCAGTCCTTCCGTGGTACAGGAAATGCTCTGGTGGGGTTCAATGCCGATAAAAATCCCGTAGCGCTCGGCTATACGCAGCACCGTTGACAGCGTGTACTTCATGACCTGAAAAGCCTCATCCATGCTCACCCAAGAGGGGCGAATACCCTCATCAGTATTGACCACAGGCGCGCCGATGGCGGCGGCGAAGTGAATGGCCTTCTGCAAATACAGGACGCTTATTTCCGGCCGCATCAAGGGGCAATGCGCGCTCAAGCCGGAAGGCTTCACCCCGTTTTGATCGAGGATATCCTTCATTTCTCCCGGGTCGTCATCGAGAGAGAAGGAGTGGAAGTACCCTGCTTCACTCAGGAGTTCCCGCCCGTTGTGGACCATCGGCTCCACGTACTTGTAACCCAATTTCGCCGCTACCTCCACCCCGGCGGTGAATGACTTGTCCTGTGACCGGATAAATTCCATATTGACGCCGACTGTGATGCTCATACCTCCCACTCCTTCTGCCAGGTGGCCCGGCTTCGCTGTTGGTAGGCGAGGTTGCCGATATGGCAAGCCATCGCCGAATAGTGCCCATTCACCACGTCGGCATTGGGTTGCTTGCGGCTTCGCATACAATCCAGCCAATTGTTCATGTGTGTATCGTTCACACCGGGGACGGTTGCTTCAGCTACTTCGGAATTTTGTTTGCTGGGGATGAATTTGTAGCCGGAGCGGAAGATTGAGAGCCTCCCTCCGGTGCCCATGAACACGATGTCCGCGCTCTCACGGTTAATCATATCGGTGATGGTGGCTTCGAACGTCACGTTGAGCTTCTCGGGGTATTCCACGATGAAATTGACGTTGTCAGGCGTGTCGCGTCCGTCGTCGTAAAGGTAAATCCCTCCGCCCGCCACGGCCGCCAGGGGATGTATCAGGTTCATGAACCAGTGAACCACGTCGACCATGTGTACGAACAGGCCGCCCGTCTGCCCGCCCGTGGAGAAATCCCAGTAAGCGAAGCGGTTGAAATAGCGCTTGGGGTCCCAGGGGATATTGGGAAGCCAGGCAAGGCAGGCGTCCCAGTCGAGCTCCGCGGGCTTCTGGTCCATGCCGGGGGGGACCGGCGTCAAATATCCACTGTTGCCGTTCCAGATCGTTCGGACCATGTTGACCTTGCCGATCACACCGGTATCGAAATACTTCTGCTTGGCTTCGGCGAAATGGGCCGTGCTCCGCTGCTGCGTTCCTACTTGCAGGATGCGATTGCTATCGCGGACGGCGCTCACCAGAGGGGGCCCCTGCTCGGGCAACGAGGTCATGGGCTTTTCAACGTAAACGTCCTTGCCGGCCTTGCAGGCGTCAATGGCGATGTGGGAATGCACGTGATCGAACGTCGCCACGATGACGCCGTCGATGTCCTTGCGATCGAGCAATTGATGGTAATTGGAATACTTATCGACGCGAGTCTCCGCCACCTGCTCGGCTTGATCTCGACGCGCGTCATAGATGTCGGAAATCGCTACCCATTCAATGTTGCCAACTTCGTTAGCTCTGGTCATCAAGTATTGCCCGCGCTGGCCCGAGCCGATAATGCCGAGCCGGATGCGGTCATTAGCCCCCCAAACGCGCAGGGCCGCAGCCGCGGTGGCCGCGCCGACCATAAAAGTCCTTCGCGAAATATTATTGGTCACTTCGATATTCCTCCCTTGTCGGAAATACGGCGCTCCGTTGTTGCAGAGCAGGGACGATGAGGGACACTAAGACACTACGAATTCTGGTGAAGGCTTGGCGAGAGAAGACTCAGGTCTGTCCTCGGACGGGCAGAAGTATACACCTGTAAGTAGAATGGGGGAAATCTTTTCCTTTATGTGCGTAGCGGCGGGTTTACCTCGCCATTTTGTCCCGATCGGCGCGCGGCAGCGTGCAAAACCATCGGGGGCAACGTGCGGTCGGCGGTATGCAATGATCTCGGAACCGGGCGGGGTAAACCCGCCGCTACGACTAACCGCTACTTTAAGGAAAAGGTCAGCGGCGTTCCGTCTGTCTCGGAAGGTTGGGTGAGCCCCAGCCTTGCTGCCAGAGTGGCCGCCAAGTCGGTGGGTTGGCACGCGTTGGCGTAGAACCCTGGCTTAAATGCGCTTCCCCAAAAGATCAGCGGGACTTGGGAGTCATAGTTCCAGGGAGTTCCATGGGTGGTGCCGGTCGCACTTGTGGACGGAACCGCGAAGGGCATGAAGACCAGGAAAACATCGCCGCTCCGCTTCGAGTTAAAGCTGTTGGCAGCTTTTCGTGCAATAGGGGTATTGGGCAAGCTGCCGGTTTGAAACTGAGTGCGGGTGAACGCCGCCGCCACGTCGGCTTGCGAGGCTGCTGCCTGAGCGGCGACTTCCTCGGCCTTTGACTCAGGGACCTTCCACTTTTTCAGCGTCTCCCGGTTCAAAAAGAGGTAAGTTTCATCCATGTCCTCAATCCATGGGCCCGACCCGAAGGCCTCCGTCAAGGCTTTCTCTGCGGCGGTGCGGACTGCCGCGGGCTGGGCCATCCCAATTCCCAGCTTGTGCTCCTGAACAAAAGCCGGTGAGGGGGCCACGCCGTGGTCAGCGGAAAATGCGATCCAAACGTTACCCAGCCCCACCAGCTTGTCCAGATCGTCGAAAAACGTCGCCAGGTAGCGGTCAGTTCGGAGGGTGGTATCCGCCACCTCATTGCTGTAAGGCCCAAATCTGTGGCCGACATAATCATTCACGCTCAGGGAGAGGGTCAGCAGATCGGTTTCCGGGCCTTTGCCCAAGCGCTCGCTGCGGATGGCCTCGGTGGCAAAAGCCAGCTCGATCTGGTTCATATACGGTGTGTTGTCAAGCCAGCCCAGAAACTTGGGATCAGGGCAGGGCTGCCCGGAGGAGGGTTTGAATTCCGAAAGGATTTTGCCGCCCGCTCCGGGAGTCTCCGCCAGCGCCTGCCATTTTTGACCGCAATACTGCTTGCTGGGTGTCCGCTGATTAAATTCGTCCACCCACGCCGGCAGCATCGGCATGTAGTAGGTGCTGGTGACAAAGCGGTCCAACCCCGCGTCGTACCAATACGCGGCGGAGGCAGTATGCCCGCCCATCAACACTGCGGCGCGGTCCTTGAGGGATATGGAGACTGCCTTGGCACGAAAATCGGTTGCCAGGCGCAGTTCATCGCCCAGCGTCGAAGCGGTCAGGTTGCGGGGTGAAAACCCGGGCATGGCGCCGGCCTTCCCGCGGCCCGCCACAACCTGGGTGTTCGAGTCTTGTACGCAATAGACCTCGCGCTTCTGATCCCGGTCGTACCAGTTGTTCTCTATGATCCCGTGCGCATAGGGGTAGGTACCCGTCAGCAAAGTCGCGTGTCCGGGGCCGGTTATGGTGGTGGCGTAATCATACCGGCAGTCGGTAAATACCGCGCCCCCATCCAGCAGGCGATTAAAGCCGCCTTTGCCAAAGAACGGCCGGAAGCGCATCAAGTAGTCGTAACGGAACTGGTCAATCACCAGCACCAGCACGAGCTTGGGCCGGTTAGGGAAACTGGGGTTCGCCACCGGCCTCAGCGGCGCGCTCCAACCAAGCAGGATAATGGCAACCAGCGAACAGAGAACGGTTCTTCTTAGCACCTTGACTCCTCCTGAAAGTGAACCCGAAAGTGTATCAGACAGCCCCCTCGCTTGTCGCGCTTCAACGGCGGCGGGTAGAGGGTCAATTTGATGTTGTAGCGGCGGGTTTACCATGCAGAATAGCTGCTAAGCCCGGACTTATCACCGCGTTTGGACAACGCTGGAAGGGCGGGGCTAAACAGGCTGCGGAAAAACGCCCCCCGCGGACAACCACCCCGGCGCCCAAGGCGCCACCCCTCCTCATCTGAGGAGGGGAGCTTTTTGAACCATGCCCCTCCTGATTCAGGAGGGGTGGCGGTTCGCGGACCGTCAGCGGCACTTCCGCCTATTGCGATTTCGGTTGGAGCAGACTCATTTGGTATTGCGAGGACAATTGGTTCAGGTCAGTGCAGACTCCCCTCAATTGCATAGCTGACTGTACCATCTCATAGTCCAAATGCTCGCTTGAGTTACGGCCAAGTCCCGTCAACAGCTTTTGTTGCAAATCCTTAAGTTCGGGCAGCAACTTGGACCGGTAGGTAGCCACGCGCTCCTGATTTATACCACTCATTTGGCTTGCCATCGCGGTCCGGCGCGAGATATCGTGGTTGGGATTGGTGAGCACTTGTTGCATTTTGGATGAGCTTGACCAGCGCGGAAGAATCCATCCCCGCCTTTACCAAGTCCATGATTTGGTCCTTTTTCAGGGGCTCGGGAGCTTGCTGCGGAACAGCAGGGCGCGCGATTGCGGCAAGAAATACCATCCCGATAAGGAAACTGAGCTTCATAATGGAAATCCTCCAAAACGTGTAGCCGTACCCCCCGCGAAAGGCGATTCGAGATGCCCTGCTGAAAGATAGTTATTTTTTCCGGTAGCATTTTACGCTCCCGGTTCTGGGCTGAGGAATAAAGATGTCCCAGTTAGATCCGGTTGTTCCTTCGTCGGCCGTGATTGAACCCGACGATCTTCAAAAGCCGTGCGGCGACAACAGCGCGCTGATCATTATCCCCAAGAGAGCGCGTCAGAAGGTGAGCACGATGCCTTCGGGGTCGGGAGTCTTAGGCGCGCGCACCATCAACACAAAAACCGCAGTGGCGAGGCAGGGAATGATGGAGCCGGCGATCACGATGGGCTGGAACGAAAATCGATCGGAGATGCGGCCGATCAGATAGGTGGAAATCAGGGTTCCGATGCCCGCTCCGGTGCCTCCCAGGCCACTGACGGAGGCCACCGCGTCCGGATGGTAAACGTCACTGGGCAGCGACAAAAACATGGTGGAGCAGGCAGCATAGGCAAACGTCGCATATCCGAATAACAGCACCAGGGTGAGGTAATGACTGGTGAAAGCGGCAGGAATGAGGATCAACATGCTGGGCCCGAAAATCAGCAACACCATGCGGCGCGAACGGCCCACCGACCAACCGCGCGAGATCAAGTGGCCGGAAAGCCCTCCCGCGAAAAAATTGCCGAGATCGGCGCCCAGAAAAGGAACCCAGAAGCCCATGATGCTTTGTTCCAAGCGAAAGCCTTTACTGCGGAGATACAGCGCGAACCAATCGGCGATGAGGAACCAGTAGGGATCAAGCAGAAAGCGGCCGCAGATGATTCCCCAGGTTTGCCGATAGCGCAGCAGCTTGCGCCAGGTGATTCTCGCTCGGGGTGAATTCTGTACCTCCGGCGTGCGGCCTCGCCGGATGTATTCAAGCTCCTGCGGCGCCAGGCGCGGGTGCTGTTCCGGAGGATGATAGAGCCACCGCCACGCCAGGATCCAGAGAAAGCCGAGGCTTCCGGTCACCAGGAAAACCGGCCGCCAACTGCCAAAGAATTTGTAGGCATACAAGGCCAGAAAAGGTGCAATCGCCCCGCCGATGGACGAGCCGCTGTCAAACATCGCGACAGCCCACGCCCGCTCCTTATCCGGGAACCACTCCGAGGCGACCTTGGTGGCGCCCGGCCAGTTGGGGCCTTCCCCCGCTCCCAGTAGAAAGCGAAAGAAGCGGAAGCTCGCGAGCCCCTGCGCCAGCGCGGTGAGACTGGCCACACAAGAATAAAACGTCACCGTGAGCGAGAGGCCGCGGCGCGCGCCCAGGCGATCGATCAACCGTCCTCCTCCGCCCTGCATCAAGGTGTAGGCAATTCGAAAAGCAATCAAAATGGTGGCGAAGTCCGTGTTGGTCCAGTGGTACTCCACCAGAAGGATGGGCGCCAGCACGCTCAGCGTTTGCCGGTCGATGTAGTTGATGATTGTGGAAACGAACAGCAGCCCGGCAATCCACCAACGCAGGCCGCGGATCGGGGGGCGGGGTCGTGCCGGATCGAAACTGGATTCGGTTGGGTTCACAATATGCCCGGATCGAAAAACCTCAGATCCCTTTCGATGCCGGACATAACCTCCTCATTTTGGATAGGTGCAAGGCGCTTATGCGGTGCCAAGCGATCTTGGGGTACTCCCCGTCCCTTCCCGCTCTCAATCCTGTTTCGATGACCTGCCTGGACTAAACAGGCTGAAGACATACATCGTGTCACCCGTGCGATAGTCCCTCATCCATGGAGCGCCGGCTCCCGTGAACCCTCCCACGGCGCCTCCCATACCGGAAAGAACCGCGATGTATTGCTTTCCATCCAGGCGATAAGAAATCGGACCCCCCCGCATGCCTGAGCCGGTTTGATACGACCAGAGAATCTGTCCGCGGACAGCGTCATACGCCGTAAAACGGCCCTCCGGATCGCCTGTAAAAACCAGGCCCCCGGCGGTGGCAAGAACTCCTCCCGCCATGGGGCTTCGTGTTTTGACTTCCCAGGCCACATCGCCTGTATCCGCGCTAATGGCCATGAATTTTCCATAGGCTTGATTGGGCAGATATGTGAATCCACTCTCACCGGCAGGGAGATTCAACCTTTTGGCCTCCACCCCATTGTTGATGAACACCGCGCAATTCTCGATGGCCGGAACGTATACCAAGCGCGTCAGGGGACTAAACGCCATAGCATTCCATTCCTTCCCTCCCGCCGCGCCGGGACAGACCGTAACACCCTCCAGGGTGGGAATGGCTCCCGGATTGACGATGGGTTTCCCGGCGGAGTCGAACCCACGGGCCCATGTGACACGAACGAAGGGTTTGGCATAAAGAAACCTCCCGGTGCTCCTCTCCAGCGCATAGAAATGCCCGTTGCGATCGGCGTGCACAAGCGATTTGATTTGGCGTCCTTGGTATTCCAAGTTAACCAATAGCATCTCGTTGACACCATCATAATCCCATACGTCGTGGGGGGTGAACTGGTAATGCCAAACCAATTTTCCCGAATCGGGCTCCAGCGCCACCACGGAGTCCGTATACAGATTTTCTCCTTCCCGTGCATCGGTATCAAAATCCGGATTGGGGTTGCCCACTCCCCAATATACGAGATTTAGCTCAGGATCGTACGACCCGTTCAACCATGCGCCCCCACCGCCCAGTTTGTGGGAGCCGCCGCGCCACGTTTCTACATTTTTGTCCCCTTCCCCGGGAATCGTGTAGAAGCGCCAGAGACGCTGCCCGGTTTTGGCATGATAAGCGTCGATGAAGCAGCGGCTGGGGTAATCGCCGCCCGCCACGCCCACAATCACCTTATCCCCCACGATGAGCGGGGGAGAAGTTGCACTGAGATTGTCTTCAGCTTTTCCCACCTCCACATCCCAACGCGTGCGCCCCGTTTGCGCGTCCAGCGCCACCAGGTGAGCATCCAGCGTCATCATGTACAACGTTCCGTCCAGGATCGCCACCCCGCGATTCACCGGACCGCAGCAGAAGCTCAGTTTTTCCGGTAGGCGCCGTTTGTAATGCCACAACTCCGCTCCTGTCTCCGCGTCGACAGCAAAAACGTGATTCCACGAGGTGCTCAGGTAGATCACGCCATCCACAAACAGCGGCGTTGCTTCCAGGCCATCCGGAATCCCCGTCTGGAAACTCCAAACGGGGACCAGGTTTTGGACATTGTTCTGGTTAATTTCCTCGAGAGGACTGAAGCGCAGGTTGGCATAGTCGCGTCCGTACATAAGCCAGTTGTCCGTGTCCCGGCCGGAAGCGGCCAGCCTCTCAGCGCTTACTTCCACCCTGGAAGCCTTCGCTTCGTTTGTGGGTTGCAAGGCCAACGCTGACAATGAGCGTAAGTGCCGGATGAGATCTGTTCTGTCTTGCTCGTTCAGTTTTTCCGAAAAACTCGGCATGGCTGTGCCACGTATCCCCTGTCGCATCACCCGGTTGAGTTCCGCGTCGGTGATGCCGGCCTGCCAGGCAGGATTGCTGAGATCCGGCCCGGCTCCTCCTTGGCCAAAGGCGCCGTGGCAGAGGGCGCAGTTCTGGGAGAATAGCTCTTTGCCCCGATCTGCCTTTTCCTCAGCTCTTGAAACTCCCCTAACCGCAAGAGCCAGGGAGACTACGAGTAGAAGATCGATGCTTATCAGCTTTTGCCGGGATCGCCATTTCCCCATTCAAGCCTCCATCCCCAAGAGTTTGGTTAACACTCGGCTCGGCATATGCACCAACTCCTGGAGCGGAGCCCCCCTAATTCTGGACAATCAGGCTCTGTTCTAGCTCAACAACCTGGTGACGCTACGGAGAAAGATGGTCCGCACTTTTCTTCGACGCACCCGGCGGCAATCCTGGCAAGGAATGCGAGATCGAAATCTGAAGGGCATGGAAGAGATTAATGCCAATCCGGTCTTTCCTCGGCGGAAGAAGTTCGAGCAAGTCATCTCCCGATCATGTGAGAATTTCTTACTGAATCCAAGGCTGTCCAAATTAGCGAACGTCCTGAGTAGTTCACGCGGCTCTGCCACTCCACTGTGCGGAAAGGCGGCGCGGATGAGGTTGGTTGGTATTCTCGCACAACGGAAAGGCGGAGCCTTTCCGCACAGCAAGCGGCGAAGCCGCAGGCCATGCCTCACTGAACGCTGCGCATTTTGGACAAGCGGGTACTGAATCAAAATGCTAGTTGCGCAACAAGACCTTTGCAACCTGCTTATCCGAAGGCCTTTCCTTCCGTCGATAGGGCGAGCAGCCACGCGCAGAGAAGCCAGAGATCTCGTCCCTTCGAGTTGGAGCAGGTAGCTTGGGCTTCTTCGGCCAGACTCAGGGCTCGCGCATGATCACTCACCTGCAGCGCGCCCCTGGCGTCTTGGCGAAGGCGGTAAGCTTTAGCAATCAGCAACATCAGCGGCGCAAGATCGGCGCCGCAACGCGAGCAGATGCAAGCGTCCCGAAAGCGCGCATGACAAACGGGGCAGCGGGGAAATTCCTCCGGTTCCATCAACGACCCCCGACGAAGAAGAGCAGCTCGCGCAGGTCTGCGGCGGCCTTCTTCAACTCTTCCGGGTCATTTGCGGAGATAGCCGCAGTAATCCTTTCGTGCAGCCCGATCACTTCCTCTTTATCCTCCGGGTGCATCTTATCCATCAGGGTTCGCGATTGCTCGACCAGACCCTTGGCTTCTCCCTCCGCCTCGACAGGTATGCCGGGGGTGGGAGCAACCTGCTCCTCCGCCTGCTCCGCCCCTTCTAGCTCCGTTATCTCCTCGCCTTCCAGGTCAGTTTGATCCTCTGCCAGGCCCCCGATAAAGTCTTCGGCGGCTCGCGATGAGTACATTTTCTCGACTCGCGCCCGCGCCGCCGCGATCTCGGCAGGGTTCTTCGCCTCGAGCGCGCGGGCAATGGTGATGTGTTTGGATTTGCCCGTCTCCTTCTCGATGGCCGTAACATGCAGAATGCCGTCTACATCCAGGCTCATGCGACAAAGCACTTCGTTCGGTTCGGCGCTCGGCCGCAGCCCCTCGATCAAGAAATCCCCAACGAGAATGTTTTTAAGGGCGTCATCGTCCTCTCCCTGATAGATCTCTACCTGGACGGAGGTTTGGTAGGGACTTGCCGTGCAGTACTGGTTCGTCCGCGTGACCGGCAACGGCGTGTTGCGATGAATGATGGGATGGTAGCAGTGCACATAGGGGAATCCGCCACGGTCCCCCAGGTAAGACGGGCCGAAGGAAAAGGGAGAGACGTCCACCAGCACTCGCTCCACTTCGTGTCCGGCCAGGCGAGAGGCCAGGACGCCCGCGCCCAGTGCCACGCACAAGTCAGGGTGCACATCCTGGCGCGGTGCGAGCCCGATCAACTCCTGTAGTCGTTGGGGGATAAGGGGCGTTCGGGTTGAACCCCCCACCAAAAGAATGGCGTCGAGGTCGGCGGGACTCTTGCGCGCATCGCTGAGCGCTTTGGAAACACTGTCAAGCGTTGACTCGACGAGGGGGCGAATCATCTCTTCGTACTCGATACGGGAAAGCTCCATGTCAAGGTGCAGCGGCTTGCCGTTATCCACCACCAAGGCCTCTTCTCGCACCCGCACGTAAGGTTCAAAACTTAGCTTTTTCTTGGCTTCTTCGGCTGCCCACCACAGCCGCGAGTGCGCGGCGGCGTAGCCGCGTCGCAGGTCAATACCATATTGATTCTGGAATTCCCGCTCCAGGCGCTCCAATAGCAGGTCATCAAAATCGTCGCCACCCAGCCGATTATTGCCATGGCTGGCGAGCACTTCGGTGACGTCGCCTTCCACCGTGACGATGGAGACATCGAAGGTGCCGCCGCCCAGATCGTAAACCATGGCGGTGTGTTGCGCGGTGTCGCCGAAGCCATAAGCAAGGCTGGCAGCCGTCGGCTCATTGAGGATTCGCATAACCTCCAGCCCCGCCAACGCTCCCGCCTCGCGCGTGGCGTTGCGCTGGGCGTCAGAGAAGTAGGCAGGCACGGTGATGACGGCTTTCTCGACGGTTTGATCCAGTTCGCGACGCGCCCATTCCACCAGCTCACGCAGAATAAGCGCCGAGATTTCCTGGGGTGTGAACGTCTTGTCTCCCAGCTTCACGAGGTCAGCCGATCCCATCTTGCGCTTGATGCTCCGCACGGTCAATTCCGGATAGACAAGCTGTTGGTGGCGGGCCGATTGGCCCACCAGGAGCTGGCCCGTGGGCGAAAAGCCGACACACGAGGGCAACATTTTGTTGGCCTCGGGGCCCAGAACCTGCACTTGGTCTTTAACGAAGGCAGCTATTTCGGAATTGGTTGTTCCAAGGTCAATGCCTGCAATCAACTCATTCATCTTCATCGTCCTCTGGTGTTTTGGGGCTTGGCTTGCGCGCTACCTTCACTTGCGCGGCGCGATGGACCTCGCCCTTCCATTCATAGCCCGTCCTATAAACCTCCACGACGGTGCCCTCGGCGGCTTGGTCGGTCTCTTCCACATCCACAGCGTACATCGTGCCGGGGTCGAAGGGTAGACCCTCGCAGTCGATTTCCCGCACGTCGGATTGCGCCAGGACTTCATCAAGACGTTCCCGGCTCATTCGGTACCCTTCCACCAGCGCGGCCACTCCTTCCGCGGCTTGGCGCATGAAAGAGAGGCGTCCCAGCAACCGGGCTTGCCAGTTGGACCACCGCGCGTCGTGCATTTTCGCTTGACTGGCGCGGGCGGTTTCGAGGCCCCGGCCCAAGCGGTCCCGGAGATCAAGGAGCACGTCGAGCACTTCCCTGCGCGCTCTCTCTTGGGCCTCGCGCTGCATTTCCGCTAGCTGCGGTGCCATGTCCGCGAGGGGAGCAAGGGTCTCGCTCAATTGTTTGAAGCTCCTCCCCTGGAGTTTGACCTCCTGGGTCAGGCTCGTCACCGCCGCCCGCATTGAGTACAGGTCGCATTGGCCGTCCGTGTTAGCCGCAGTTTCCGCGGAGAGGGAAGCGAGGAGTTCGGCGGCAATTCCCTGGGGCGGTTCTTCCGCGGCCAGCGCGCGGTCCAGCCAAGCTTCGAAACGGCGCAAAATCTCTTCGCGATCCACGCTCATTTCTCCCTCAAGACCGCCAGCCACGGGCGAGGCCCCGTGAAGCGTCTTTCTGCAGGATGGGCCGGCAGCAGAGATACCAGCGGAGCGTTTGGATTCACTGCCAGCAACATCTGCAAGGCACGGCGGCGTGGGTCGCGCAGCAATTCATAGGCGTCACGGATGCGCTCAAATAGTTCCGGCGCGCGGTCCGGGGGGTTCTCCTTCACCTTGCGCAGATAGGCGGCGCGGATCTCCGCATCGCCGGCGTTCGGGGCGACCCCCAGGATTTCCCGGGCTTGTTCAGGCGGAGTGACGCCAATTTGCGAATTCCTGTGGCGGTTCAAAACAGCTCTCCTTGATTTGAGTTTTCCGGACGGGTCTGCTTGGGTTGTTTCCTTTTCGCTTTAGCTCGCCCTAAATCATCCAGAATCCGGCCAAATTCCTCCAGTTCGGCTTCCTCGAAAGCAATGTCTTCTTCCTCCTCCGCATCTTCGCCGAAAGGATCATCGTCCGGAGCCCTTTTGGATGCCGGAAACTTCCGCGACCGCTTTTCGCGTTCAAGCACTTGGTTCAGTTTTTCGGTGCTCAAGGAAGTAGGCGGCTCATACGTGGAATAGACCCAATCAAGGAAGCTCGGCCGGCCAAAACCTCCTCTTTGCAAATCCACGGCTTCGTCAACAAGATCCATATCACGGCGCCGGCGGCCGAGTTCAGCGGCCGCTGCCAGGCAGTCGGTCCGGCGCTGGACTTCGCCTCCTGGCAAGGCCCGAGCGCGCAGCAACAAGAATCGTCCCTCCGTATCCCCTCCCCTGGCCAGGCCTGCACCCGATGCCGCGTACGCCAGTTCCCTCCGGTTTCTTCGCAGGGCTGCCTCCCCTAAGGCAAGCAGTTGCCGCACCTCGAGTTTGTCAGGTTTCTTCGATAAATCCTGGAGGACTCTGGCTTCCCATGCCGGCGGAATAGTGAATGCCACGCCCATGTCGTCGCCCAGTGCGCAGGCGCGGGCGATTGCGGAAGCCATGGAATCTTCTTGTCGCGCCAGGGCATTTTCCGGAAGAAATCGATCGACCTTCAATCCACAAGCGCTGGCCGTGCTCTCGCAGGCCAGGACGCCCGCGGCTGGGCTTTCGAGCAGGCGGCTCACTTGCGCGAAGAGGTCCGCAGCAGTTGAGGAATCGCCGCGGAGCACGCAGCAAGTCCAGTGCAGGCACGCCACAAATGCGGGGCGGTCGGCCTCCTGCGCTTGCGGCAAAGCCTCCAGGGCGGTCACGTCTTGCTCGGCGAGATGAGGTTTGCGCCGCCGGAGATGGCGAAGGGCTTTGGCAACCAGGAGGCGAAGCGCCGCCCGGCGAACCTCGGTGCCAAGGGCGTCATACTTTTGCGCGCGTTCGAGAAAGCCGAAGGCCTTGTCCAACGCCCCCCTTTTTTCCGCGGATTCCATTAAGTAAAGGAGTGGCCGGCTATCACTTGGCAACGCCTGGCTCCATATCGTGCACACCCGTTCGGCGGCTCTCCAATTGGCTTCTTGCGCGGCCCACTCCCGCCACTGCTCGAAGGCTTCCGCATGGGGGTCAAGGGTACACGCGCGCTCGAAGAGCTTTTCCGGAAACATGTAGTAAGCATCCGGCGCTTTATACTTTGCAGCGACTGCCCGGATGTCCGGAGGTTGGTCGTCATAGTAATGGTTAAAGCCGCGGGATTCAGCCATGGACGCCTTATGCATCTCATCATGCTCTTCGCGCGGGACATCCTGCATAAGCTCCGCCATATGCAGATAAAGTGCCGCTGCCTCGGGGCCGTCCTCCCGGAACCATCCCTCAGCGACCGCGTGCCGCCGAAACTCTTCCCACAGACGGCACGTCTCGGGGCTTAAAGGATCATCGGAAATTTCACAGTCCCGCGCAAAGAGCCGCCAGAAATAGGCATTCTTGAGTGCTGGGGCTCCCAGCGCAGCCTGGACACGCCTCGCGGGAAGGTCCAATCGCATCGCTATTATCAAAATGTGTTGGCGGAGACGTTCAACCGCCCCAGGGCAGATCGTGGAGCAAAGAGAAATCGCGCGCTGAATTTCCGGAATGATCTTGTGCTGCACATCCTTAACCAGCGCGTCATTCAGCGATTCGAGGGCTTTTCGCAAAGATTCCAGTTCCCCCCCCACCTGCACCACGAGCGATGCCGAAGCGGGCGGAAGGCGGTCCACGGGGCCCTGGACGAGTGCGGTCCGCAGCGCGGGAACTAGCCGGGCGGGAACCGAGTTCGGGTCTATGGCCTGAAGACATTGCGCGCAACCAGCATCGTCGTTCCGGTAGAAGCAGCCAATAGCTCGCACCAGAAACTTCCATGGAGCCAGGGGCCCACGACGGGAAACCTCGGGCAAGAGAAGTGCATCCTCCGTGACCGGCCCGCTGGTCACCGCTTCCAAGGCTCTCACCAGGGCAGCCGCCCCTACACGCAGCGGATGGTCCGAAGCGAGTGCCGGGCATTGCGCCACGGCCGAAAGATCCGTTACCTGGCGCTTGATCGCTTCTTCGATTGCAGACCGTCTATCCAGCGGAAGCACCGGGTTGTTCAGTGGCGCTAGAAGGTCATCCAGGCTACTCTGGCTGCTGGCGACTACCACACCTACATCGAGTAACTTTTCCTTTGCCGAGGGATACCGCTCGCTCACTAAGTCAAGCAATGCCTTGGCCTCCGTCGCGAGGCCGATCTGGAGTATGGAGCGAATTCTTGCCACATAGGCGTCCAGCAGCAGCGCCTCCGAAGCCGGCGATGAAAAACGCTTATGGATCTGCTTCGCCAGTTCCACCGCAGGTTTCGTGCTGCCCCTGGCCAGCAAGTCGCGCACCTGCTTCTCGTCCGAAGCAGGCACGTTCCCACCCGTCATTGCAGGTGATGCCGGTGACGTCTTGCTCTGTGGGTGTTGGCCAGGCATTTGTGCGCTCGATTCCTCAATCAGCGAAGAAACTTAAATTACTCCAGGTCCCTAGTAAATGACAATGCCCAAAAGTAAGGTGGATCTGCATGCGCGGAGTGGGTCGGGACTCCCGCGAAGCCGGATAACATGAATAGCCGTAAGTAAAACCAACGGAAATAGAACCCGGGGGATAATTTGCGGCCCTGGAGGGGCCCAACTTTCTTAGATTCAATCCGCCGGGCGACGGATTGGCAGGGACAGGTAGGATTTGCCGTCCGCAGGTTAAAGCCTACGGCTACTCTTGGTCGGCCCCTGCCTGGGCCTGCGGCAGTCCCAGCGATCCTCCCCTTCGGCACCCTCGGAAATCCCCCCCCTGGCGCCAAACTGAAGTCCCCCCATGAACTGGGATGAGCTATTTTAACCGCCTACATGAGCCGTGCTGAACTGACACCCATGCGCACAAACGGTATAACAAAGGTGTCTCAGAATATCCAGTGAGAGGCATATGTGAGAGGAGTTGGAGGCAACACCTATGAATAAAAATAAAGTAATCAGCACAGCAGTTCTGTTCTTACTTCTCGGAACCACGCTTCCTGCATTCGCAGAAAAAGGGCAGGAGCAAAAGGGCGGAGGCGGAGGAAGAGCCCCGCAGGCGCAACATCAGGAGTCACAGCACGCACAGAGATCGCAGCCACAGCACGCGCAGAGAGCGCAGACGCAGCACGCGCAGAGAGCGCAGACGCAGCACGCGCAGAGAGCGCAGACGCAGCACGCACAGAGATCGCAGCCACAGCACGCAGAGAGAGCGCAAACACAGCACACACAAAGAGCGCAGACACAGCACGTCCAGAGATCGGAGCCGCAGCGCGCCCAGAGATCGGAGTCACAGCGCGGACAATCCGCTGGTTACAACCGTGGCAACAACGGCTACCAGCGTAACGGAAACAGCGGCGGCAATTATGGCCGCATTTCTAACGCCAATTACCATGAGCATTTTGGCCATGGCCACTCGTTCCACATGGGACATCCCCAGTTTATAGGTGGGTATGACCGCTTCCAGTATGACGGCTATTGGTTCGGGTACAATCAAGGATGGCCAATTGGCTGGGGCTACGATGACGACGTTTATGTCGATTACGTGGGGGGCGCCTATTTTATGTATAACCTGAGGCATCCCGGCGTTCACATTGCACTCAACGTCTTCTAACCCTTTTTCCCGCACACTTTCCTTAGCGGGCGGGCGCAGACCTCTAACCTTGAGGTCTGCGGTTCGTTCCCAAATGATGTTGAAAGGCCACAGACCCACAAAGCAGGCCGGCACTACACGTGCCTGTATCGGCGCTCGAAGCCGGCCCTTGCGCAGGAAAGGAGCGCCCGCCAGCGGTCATAGACCGCCGTTACAGGGTTCAGCATAGATCCCATTCCCTCACAGCCAAACGTGCCGGTTGGAATAAAACGTAGCGGGCTTGTCGGGGTACTTTTTTCGAAAGGCTCGGAACTGCCGGAGGATTGCCTGGTAGCGGCGCTCGGAAGTTCGAATCGGTTTGTGGGGCATTTTGATGAGGGCATGTTCCACTGCCTTGACGTTCTTCGCGGAGAGCCGCCAGTCGCATTTTACCAGCGTGCGCAGATCGGCGACGCCGTAGCCAATGATGCGTGCGACCCCATCCACGTAGGGGTCCACATAACTCATCACCAGGTGTCGGATGGTGCGGAAAACCGGTTTGCGCCCGTGCAAACCCGCGTCCCGCGAGCGCGCTATGGTTCCCCAGCGCCCGTGCTTCTTGAACAGGAACAGTACGTGGTCAAGTTGGTCCTGGGATTCCAAGTCCAGCAGCAGCGGCGGGTAACCGTGCTGCTCCATGATGGTCGCGGCGCTGAGCGCGCCCTCCAGGCAGTGGGCGCTCCCGTGGCGCACGACGCCGCGAAACGTCCGCAGCGTTTCCCCCCGCTTTTCCCAGTTATAAGGAAGCTTGCGGAGAAATTCCTGCACCTGCCTGGGCGTGCGACAGCGGCGGACAATCGCCCACTCCAGGGGCCGGAAGGCGTCCTTCCCCGGTGCCGAAGACGGCGGATAGTTATGGGCGACGGTGAAACTTTTGGGAAGCACGTATTGAACGGGCCATCGGTTCATCGGTTCATCTGACCATCGGCTCATCCGCTCATCATTTTATCGGGGCGTCGAGCCTTTGAGTGTTTTATTGATTAATGATTTGGACCTCCGAGAGATTTCAAATGGCCCAGTTGCCAATTGACCCAATGAACCGATGCTTCGATGACCCGATGGTCCGATTATTTCTGCCACCGGTCAAACCAAAGTTGAAAACAGAATAGCGTCCACAGCGTTTTGCGGTGATCGGCCTTGCCCGACCAATGCTCGTTGAGCAAGCGGCGCACAAACGCGACGTTGAACATACCCTGCCGGCGCAACTTTTCTTCCCCCAGGGTTTCATCCAGCAGCGGGCGCAACTCATTCCGCATCCAACTGGCAATGGGAACGGAGAATCCGCGCTTTTGCCGGTAGACGATTTCGCGCGGCAGCCAACGCTCCACGGCCTTTTTCAGGATGTATTTGAGCTGAAAGCGCCGCACCTTGAGCTGACTCGGCAGCCCTTCGGCAAATTCAATCAGGCGGTGATCGAGAAATGGCGTTCGCAACTCCAGCGAACATGCCATGCTGGCGCGATCGACCTTCACCAACAGGTTGTCTTGCAGGTACAAGCGGAAATCCAAGTAGAGCATTTCGGATACGGTCTCATCAAAGTGCGCGCCTTCCAGCACCCGGTTGAGCGGCGAAAAGATTTGGCTGCTGGGGGGCCGGGGTCCTGCCCAATCCGGCGAGAAGAGCTGGTCGAGTTCCGCGGGATTGAACATGCCGAACCAGATATGGTGGCGCTCCGCCGGATTTTTTTCCGCATGGCTCAGGAACCGGCGCAAGAACAGGCCCTTGGGAACCGCCGTGGAGGACACCGGAAGAAAGCGCTGGAGCCGGCCAAAAAGCTGCCGGCGCACCACGCCGGGGAGCTTCAGGTAATAGTCCGCAAGGCGCGCTCCCATGTATGTGGGATAGCCGCCGAAAAGCTCATCGCTGCCCTCGCCGCTCAGCGCCACCTTGATGTGCTCGCGCGCGAAGCGCGAAATCATATATGTGGGAATGACCGCCGGATCGGCCATGGGCTCGTCAAGATGATCGGCCAGGGTCACGAGCGCCCGGTACATGCTGGGCTTGTCAGCGGTCAAAACGTGGTGGTGGGTGCGGAAGCGTTTTGCCACCAGCGTCGAGTAGGGCTCCTCGTTGAAGGTCTTTTCCGGAAAGTTCACGGAAAACGAACTGACGTTTCCCGGGCTCAGCTCACTCATGATGGCGACGATGGCGGAGGAATCCACACCGCCGCTCAGGAAGACGCCCAGGGGAACGTCGCTCATCAGGCGCGACTCCGCTGCTTGCCGCAGACGCACGGCGAGTTCCTCCACCAGATCGCGCTCCTCGCGGGGCGCGACCGGCGGGGCGTCCGGCGAACGCAAATATTCCTGCGGGCGCCAGTAAGCGTCAATGTGAATGTTGCCGTTTTCCACCACCATGCAATGCGCCGCCGGAAGTTTCTTGATCTCGGCATAAACGCTGCACGGGCTGGGAAAATGACCGTAGAAAAAATAATGGGTGAGCGCGGTGGGATCCATGGCGCGGCTGATTCCCGGATACTCCAGCAGGGCCTTGATCTCGGAGCCAAACACCAGCGTCTTGCCGTCGGACCAGTAATAAAGTGGTTTCTCACCGGCGCGGTCGCGAGCCAAAAGCAATCGCTTGGCCTGATTATCCCAGAGGGCGATGGCGAACATCCCATTCAAATCGCGCAGGCAGTCCGGGCCTTTCTCTTCGTAAAGGTGGATGATGGCTTCGCCATCGGAATGCGACTTGAAACGGTGGCCGCGTTCCAGCAAGCCCTGGCAAAGCTCGCGGTAGTTATAAATCTCGCCGTTGAAAACCAGGGTGACGTCCCCGGCCTCGTTGGAGAGGGGCTGGTTGCCAGTTTCCAGATCAATGATACTCAGCCGCCGGATGGCCAGCGCGATGTGTGGCAACTGAAATTTGCCGCCACTGTCAGGCCCGCGATGGAAGATGCGAGCCGCCATCGCGTCGATGCGCTCACCGTATTTCAACGGTTGAAGCTGCGAATTGAAAATTCCGCAAATTCCACACATAAGGAGTCGGAAAACAGGTTACAGGGAACAGGAAGCAGAAATCCACTCCCAATCGGAGGTTCGCGGGGTTCAGTCAAACTCGCGGATGCCCCGTACCTCCAGGGCTATGAATGTGTGACCCGCGAAGAGATCCCTCACCCCCCGCCTTGCGGTCCTCCCTCTCCCCAAGGGAGAGGGAGGTGGTTTTGATTTCTATCCCTTTGCAAGTGTATCCTCACGGTCGGAAAGGCGTGACAACGTGCGTCGGCGCGCTATCCGGCCGCGCGGCATTGGCCGGCGGAATCTCCCAAACGGAAAAATCCTTTTCATTCCAGAGTGGGTCAATGCGCCCCACATTCCCCCAAAGGTCTTCCACCAAGGGGTTCGGGGTCATCACCAGAATGGGCTGCAGGTTTGATTTCGCAAGGGCGCGAAATTCGGGGACCGTGACCAGCAATCCCTTACCCGGATCGCCGCCCGCCGCGCGTCGCGCCTCCGCCTGATGTGCCACTTGGAAATTGCTGGTCATCTCCCCCCATTCAATGGAGAGTAATCCCACCGGGCGCCGCAAATAGAAAGGCAGGCTGGTACGAAAATAATAGTATCCGAAAATCGGCGAATCTCGCTGCGGGCTGGCGAGGATGGTGGCTGCCAGGCGCCGGCTGGAATCGGTTTCGGCGAGCAATTTGAGTGGCGCATACCAACGCAACACGAGCGTGGGGACAATTGCGGCTGCCAGCGCAAATGTGGCGATCTCGACCGTTCGCCCGCGGGTCTGCGCCGCCAGCCTCCGGCCGAGAAATCCCAGCGCCGCAAGGATCAGGCCGGTATAGAGCAGCGACGGCTGGATGAGTTCCAGCACGTGGAGGTGGAGTTTCTTGGCCAGCCGCACCTGAAGCGCGGAGTAGAGCCAGGAATGAGACGCGGCGGCCACCAAGACCCCCAGTCCCAGCAGCAGCGCAAACCCTGCCGTCAGCCAATCCGGCGGGTGCGCTTGCGCCCCCTTGCCCACATCCTGCCAGACCCGCCCCATGAGGATGCTCAGCGGAACGACCGCGGGCAGGAAATAGGCGGGGAGCTTGGAATGCGAAAGCGTGAAGAAGACGAATACCCATGCCGCCCAACAAAGCAGAAACAGGATGGGCCGGGCCGCCTCTTGCTTCAATTCCCGCCAGCGCCGCAAGCGATTCCAACCGGCGAGGAGCAGGAAAAGGCTCCACGGGAAGAAGCCGCCGAGGAATACGGGAATGTAGTAGAGGAATCCCCCTCCGCGGTGCGCGGCGCCGGTGGAGAAACGCTTCAGGCTCTCGTTCCAAAGGGCGTAGCGGGGGAAGTCCGGATTGTGCACCGAGACGGCAATGAACCACGGCAGGGCTGCGGCGAGGAGAACCAGAAGTCCCCATCCCCATCGCAGGCGCAGCCACTCTCGCCAGCGGCCGCGCGCCGCCTCGTAAATCAGAATTGCGATCAAGGGAATAAGAATGCCGACGAAACCTTTGGTGATAACCGCCACGCCCATCGCCGCAAACATCAACGCGTCGAACCACGGCACGCGGAAGTTTTTCTCCTCCGCGAGCCAGAACGCCACCATCGCAACTGTGACCAGGAAAGTGAGGGTCATGTCAAAGATGACCTCGCGCGCGAGCGCCAGGGCCAGAGGACACACGGCAAAAACTACCCCCGCCCGCACCCCCACGGCATCCCCGAACATGCGGCGCGCCAGGTACCAAACCAGCAGCATGGTTGCCACGCCCATCAACGCCGACGGCAAGCGAGCAGCGCCTTCGGAAACGCCAAAGGTTTCGAAAGATGCCGCCACCATCCAGAAATATACGGCGGGCTTGTCAAGGTAGGTGAAACCGTTGAAGTGGGGCGTAATCCAATCCCCCGAGACCAGCATCTCGCGCCCAACCTCGGCGTTTCGGCCCTCGTCGGGTTCCATCAAGGGAAGCCGTCCCAAACCCGCGAAGAACAGCACGGCTGCCGTGAAAAGCAGCAGACCGAGAGAAAGAACGAGGGTGGTCCTGGATTTAGGGTGAGATTCCGTGGGCGTCAAGGGTATCGGGTGATCCGATGATCCGGTAATCGGTCGTTTGGGTGTTCACCCGATCACCCGATCATCCGATCATCAGGCTCTACCAACCTCCTGTCTTTTGAGGTTGCTCGTGGCGGGCGTTTCCACAACTTCCAATTCACCCTCATAAGCGATCCAATTTTTCTTCATCCAGCGCACGGCCCACACGTCCGCCAGGCCTTTCTTCAGTCTCCGCCAAGTATCATACTTGGTTTTTCCCGCCCGGCGGGGGCGATGGCTCACTGGCACCTGCGTCACGCGGTACCCGCGCATCTTCAGAAGCGTGGGAAGGAACCGGTGCATGCCGTTATAGAGTTCCAGACGCTCAACGCAAGCGCGCCGATAAGCCTTCAGGGTGCAGCCGGTATCCACAATATCGTCGCCTGTCACCCAGTTGCGAAAACCGTTGGCGATGCGCGACGACCGGCGCTTCCACCAGGTGTCCTGCCGGCGGGTCCGAATGCCGCAGACCACATCACAATCGGAGAGCATCCGGGCGAGGCGGGGAATCTCCGCCGGATCATTCTGCAAATCGCCATCCAGGGTCACCACGGCGTGGCCTCTGGCCAAATGAAAACCCGCTTCCATGGCGGCGGTCTGACCCAGATTCCGGCGGAAGTGCGCGATGCGAATTCGTGGATCGTTTGACTGGGCGCGTTTTAAAAGTTCCAGCGTCGCGTCGGTGCTGCCGTCATCGACGAAGAGGAATTCTACCTCCCCGGACCAGTCCTTCAGTGCCGCCTGGAGCTGCTCAAGGAGAGGGGCGATATTCTCCTCCTCGTTGTAGATGGGTACGACGACGCTTAGCGAATTGCTTTCCACTTGCCTCCTCAAGCTGGGCAACCTTGCCGGCGCCATGCCCCGGCGGGCGATCGATCACAGCTCGCGGCGCCGCACAGGCACCGGCGGCAAACGGCCACTCGCCGGGGCTTGGTCCTGCGCGCCCTTTCGAGGTGATTTTAGCATGCTTGCCACGCCGGACCGGGAATTTCCCGGGATTGCTTACGCGGATTTCTTACAAGGGGTGCGGAAGGGCGAGCGGAACAGGCTGCGGAAAAACGTGTTGGCGCTGTCATGATCAGCGGCACTCCTTTATGCCCTTGTCAGCACCACCCCGGCGCTCGGCGCGCCACCCCTCCTCATCTGAGGAGGGGAGCGTTTTAAGCAACTCCTCTCCTGATTCAGAACGGGTGGCGCCTTGGGCGCCGGGGTGGTTGTCCGCGGTGGGGCGTAATCCCGCAACCTGTCCAGCTCCGCCGTAATAAGTCCACCCTGATAAATCCCCTATCCCGCCCTTCCGCCGAGCCCGTCTTCTGCGCGCTGGAATTCGCAAGAGAGTGGAATGCTACGTGCATCCTAAAGATAAGGGAAAGAATCAAAACTGCATGATGGATTTCATGCTGCCGAGAGGAATTATGCAAAGGTTACAACTCCGACTGGCAATCCTGATGGTCATGGGATTGCTGCTTCTCGGGGGTTGTAACAGTTTCAAGCTATTCCAATCGACCGATGACAAGGCGATCACCACCAATATCCAGGCAAAGCTGTTTGGTGACCCCAACTTAAAAACGCGCGACATTCGTGTCGATTCGCGGAATGGCATCGTCACGCTCTCGGGAACGGTGAGCACGGATCTGGAAAGATCAGCGGTGGAGAGAATTGCCACGCAGGAAGACGGTGTTAAGAAGGTAGTGGACATCCTCAGCGTGGCTTCTCAGTCCTCCGCGTCCGCCATCGATGGAGCCCGGACAGCGCAGAGCGCCGCGCCTGCCCAACCAGCCACGCTTCCCGCCGTGCCGCCGGAGCAATCAGCACCGGAGCAATCGGCGCCGGAAAAGCCGCGGCACACCCACCAAGCTAAAGCCGTGAGCGATGAAGATAAGGCTTCCTCGGAGTTGCAGGCTTATACCAACTCGGTCACTCCCGATGCAGCCGTCAACCCCACTCCTACACCGGCGCCCGCTCCAGTTCCTGCCGCCGCTGCCCTTGCGCCCGCGGCCTCTGCCCCGGCCCAAGTGGCCGCCGCGCCTGCCGCGCCTGCGCCTCTTCCTCCGGCACCGGCGCCCGCTCCCAAGCCGCAGGAGCATCTTACGATTCCCGAAGGTACAGTTGTAACCATCCGCATGATTGATAACATCGATTCCACCCGCAACCGGTCCGGGGAAGAGTTTGCCGCCAGCCTGGATACACCCATCGTTGTGGGTGACCGTAGGGTGGCTTCCCGCGGCGCCGATGCTCGTGTGCGCCTGGTCGATGCCACGTCCGCAGGTCACATCGAGGGCCGGTCCGAGTTGCAGCTTGAACTTATCAACCTGACGATTAACAACGTCCCCTATGCAACCAAAAGCGGCTATTACGAGCAGCACGGGGCCTCGCGCGGGACGCGATCGGCGGAAACCATAGGCGGAGGAGCAGTGTTGGGAGCTCTGCTGGGCGGCATTCTCGGGCGCGGTAAGGGCGCGGCGATCGGGTCAGTCGCGGGCGCGGGCGCGGGCACCGCCGTGCAGGTCTCCACCAAAGGCCAGCAGGTCAAAGTCCCGGCGGAGACGAAACTCGATTTCACCCTCAAGGACCCCGTTACCGTCAGCATTGACGGGCGCGGCCCAGCTCAGGAATGACGACGGGCCGGGCGGTAAGGATTTTTTTAGCCGGCTTTCTCTTTGAGCTCTCAATGGTCGTATCAACCCACATTTCCATTTTGAACTCCACCTGCGAATCTTCGGATGTTCGTCGGCATCAATATGTATGCGGGTATGAACCCAATGAAGTCGCTCCGGAGGGACACCTAATGGGTGAGAGACAAACCGGGCCATTTCAACTCTCCTTTAACGCAGCTCCGAAAGTGGATTTCCAGAGATCGAGGGTCACCTCCGACGGCAGCCTGATTCTGGTTCGTGAGTTGGACGAACGTCCAGGCTTCAGTGATCTCAATGCCCAGCATCTGACCGACTCACGACGCGGGAAGAACACGCAGTTTCCGCTGGCGGACCTGTTGCGGCACTCCAGCCGGGATGCCAAAACGGAAATTCTGGCTTAAATGACCATCACCGGCAGACCTACAAGCTTCGAATCCGACCGCAGCCGTCGCCAACCACGATTTGGGGGAATGATCGGCTCGAAGGTCGGCTACGTCATCGCCACTCTTGTGGGAATTATCCTTCTGATCATGGCAGCCCGATTTGTATACCACACCCGGATTGAGACCTTCTTTCTCACCTATTTTCCGGGCAATAATTATGCCGCGGCTCGCGACTTGCCCACCTTTGACGAACGTGGAGAGCCCAGAATCGTGCTGGTGCGAACGGCAGGGCACATTGAGTGTTTCGACGTTTATTACTCGCTCGGCTTGTGGAATCTTCTCCAGGCCAATCCTTCCAGCCGAGTTAGAGTCACTTATCGCGTCCGCTACCGCTTCGGTCATCCTTTCTGGATCGAGACCTTGGACGTGGCGGGTCTTGGTGTCGAGCCCACCACGAGCCGTTTTTCGATGCGAGGTAGCCGTCGAGAGGGCAACGTCAGCCCAGCGGAATGCTTCTAACGAACCGTCATTGAATCGCTTGGATTGCATCGTAAGCCAGCTTCTTCAGCATGTCATCGGTTTTGCGATCAGTCGCCAATGCCTGCAGGGCTTGGACCGCGATCAACAATCTAGATTCGCGCTTCAAGCCTCATTGCCCTTCCCCCTAAGCTGCGCCGCACAGTCCTGCCGGCTCTTTACCAAATTGCGGTTCAGACTGAAGTGTAATGCGCCAGGAGTCTGTGGAACTCCTGGAAACTTACGGCAGGCCTTCTTTGACTTGCCGGATAATGCAATTTCCCGGTTAGAATGGTTGGTCAGGCCCTACGGCACGACACGGTCAAATTATCCGGCGTCATGCAATTCGACCTGGGATTTTGCGGGCTCGGGGTTTCAGGAGGAAGGAAGGAGTGGCATATGTGCGGAATTGTGGCATACACGGGAAATCAGCCGGCCAAGGAAATCCTGATTGAGGGGCTGAAGCGGCTGGAGTACCGCGGCTACGATTCGAGCGGCATTTTCATTTCCAACTCCCCGCCCTATCTTGCCCGCGCGGTTGGCAAGGTCGCCGAACTCGAACGCCAAGTGTGGAATTCCGCTCCGGACGGCGTAGCGGGAATCGCCCACACCCGCTGGGCCACGCACGGCAAGCCCAGTGTGGCGAATGCTCACCCGCACGCGGATTGTGGCGGCAAACTCTTCCTGGTCCACAATGGGATTATTGAAAATTATCTGCTGCTGAAAAAGCGGCTCCTGGAGGCGGGCCACCAATTCAAGTCCGAGACTGACACGGAAGTGCTTGCCCATCTCGCCGAGGCCAATTACCAGGGCGATCTCCTGGCGGCCGTGCAGAAGGCCCTGTTGCAGGTGCAGGGCACGTTCGGGATTGCCGTGATGCACGTCGATCACCCGGACTTCATTGTCGTGGCGCGGCGCGGCAGCCCGATTATTCTCGGCATTGGCGAGAAAGCGTCGCTGGCGGCGTCGGACGCCTCCGCCCTTGCCCAACACACTGACCAGGTGGTTTTCCTTGAGGACAATGAGGTGGCGTGCCTGGAACCCGGGGAGTTTTCCATCACCACCCTTGACAACCGCTCCGTAAGCCGCGGCACCACCAACCTGGACTTCAATATTGAATCCATGGACCGCGGCTCATTCCCGCATTTCATGTTGAAAGAAATCTTTGAGCAGCCGGAGTCCGTGGAGAACGCTTTGCGCGGACGGGTGAACCACGCGGAAGCCGTCGCTAAGCTGGGCGGTTTGGAATCCGTGCAGGAACGCCTGCTGCAAGCCCGCCATTTGATTATCGTGAGTTGCGGCACCAGTTATTACGCCGGCCTGCTGGGGCGTTACGTTATCGAGACCCTTACCGATTTGACCGTGGAAACCGAACTGGCGTCCGAGTTCCGCTATCGCAAGCTGAACATCCGGCAGGGAACGGTGGTGCTGGCCATCAGCCAATCGGGAGAAACGGCGGACACGCTGGCGGCTCTGCGCGAGGCCAAGCGTAAAGGCGCGCTGGTGTTGGGGTTGGTCAACGTGGTGGGCAGCACCATCGCCCGTGAAACCCATGCCGGGATTTATTCCCACGCGGGCATCGAGGTGGGCGTCGCCTCCACCAAATCCTTCACTTCGCAGCTCACCATTCTCACCCTCTTGGCGCTGCTCATCGGGCGCAGCCGCGATCTTTCTTACGAAGAAGGGTATGAAATCATCCGCGCCCTGGAAAAGGTGCCGGAGCAGATCCGCGAAATTCTGAAGCAGGCGGGGAAAGTCCGTGAACTCGCGGAAAAATATTGCCACGTGGACCATTTCCTTTTCGTCGGGCGCAAGTTTCAATACCCCATTGCCCTGGAAGGCGCACTGAAGCTCAAGGAAATCGCCTACATTCACTCGGAGGGATATGCCGCGGGCGAGATGAAGCACGGGCCCATCGCGCTGATCGATCCCAAGTTTCCCACCTTCGCCCTGGCGCTCGAGGACGGCTCGTATGAGCGCGTGGTCTCCAACATGCAGGAAATTCGCGCGCGCGAAGGCAAGATCATCGCCATCACTACCGAAGGCAATACCAAGCTCGGCAATCTGGTGGATGACGTCATTTACATCCCGCGAACGCACGAAGCTGTGGCCCCGCTGCTGACCGTAATACCTCTCCAACTCTTTGCCTATTACTGCGGGGTACTGCTCGGCCGCGACGTCGATAAGCCCCGCAACCTCGCCAAGAGCGTTACCGTGGAGTGAGGCGGCAAGCGGTTGCAGGTATACTCTGCGGCCCAATGCCGCTTCCCCCTGGATGTCGCAACCGTGAACATGGTGAATCACCCCAAAAACTCGCACAATGCACGCAATGGCGATAGGATTGGCAACATGAAAAGCGAATTTCGTCTATTGCAACAGGTGGTTCGGTTTGACCGCGAGGCGACAATTGCCCTGTACCGGGACACCATCACGGTGCCCGGTGCCGACAAGTGTGGCTGCATTTATTGCAAGAATTTCGCTGGACAGCGCAGCAAGCTTTACCCCGAAGAATTTCTTAGGCTTTTGAGCGAGCTTGGCGGCGATCCTCGCAAAGAGTGGGAAGCCTTTGACTACGACTTCAAGCCTGAGAACTCTTCCAACCATCTTAATGGTGGATGGTTCCTCTTCTGCGGTGAACTCATCGAGGGAGTTGACAAACGGCCTGACCAGGGACAGACAGCATTTGCTTATTGGTTCACAACGAGCTTTCCAACGGGTACGCTGCCGAGGGACGCAAGGTTCTGCGCGGTTGAGTTCTCGATCCAAGTCCCCTGGATCCTTTTGGAAGCGCCCAAGTGAGCAGATGTGGGGACAGTAGATCCCGAAAAATCGTTCCTTACGAATGGAGAGTTGCTCAGCAATTAGTCCAGGGCTCGCGGTTCGGCCTTGGCGGGCCGTCTCCGTTGCGGAGATGCATAATTTCAATTTGCATTCTTGCTCGACAGCCGTCAATTCCACCGGCGGATCAAGCGCAGACCTGCTCGTTGGGGCACGTTGTGTTGCTATTGAATACCTTCATAAAATGACATATTATGGAGTCATGCCGATGACTTCTATTAACATCTCCTTACCCGAAGTTCTCAAAGCCTACGTGGAAGGCCAAGTCGCATCTGGAGACTGGGGCACAGCGAGCGAATACGTCCGGGAATTGATTCGGCAGGACAAAGAACGCCGTCTGGCCAACTTGGAGCATGAGTTGCTGGAGGCCGCCCGGGGGCCCAAAATTGAGGTATCGATCGCGGAAATTCGCAAGAAAGGATTGATCAGGGCGTTGCGAGAGCGGGTACGACGGTCGTGATAGCGCGCAAGATAACCTTGAGTGAGACAGCCGCGGCGGATATCTTGCGACAGGCTGACTGGTATGAGGCCCAAGCGGACCAGGAACTGGCGCAGCGATGGGCGAAAGCGGTAACTTCCACAGTACTCCTGATGCTGCGGGTACCCAACGCGGGATCAACTTGTAGTTTTAAGGCCGTCGAGCTGCGAGGCACTCGTCGCGTAGCAGTCGCGGGCTTTCCTAAGCACCTCGTCTTCTATCAGTCACAAGGAGACGAGATTGTCGTTTTGCGTGTCGTTCATGGTGCCCGCGACCTTGAAAGCTTGTTCTCTGGCTAGAAAGCATTCGTGCAGGTTTAGACTTGAGCTCCGACGTTGTCTTCCTCACTTCTCCTCGGCAGGGTTAGTCGTAGGGTCAGGAAGTCGGGGTATTGCGGTTGCCGAGGGCGTCCATTTGGCCCGTCATCTCTTCCGGGGGTTCGCCGCTCCTCATGCCTTGGGCCAGGATGAGTTGGCGCGCCTCGCCGCGCAACGCCGGCCATTTCGATCCGAACGCCAGCGAGCCCACGATGCAGGCAGCGCCTCCCAGCGCCACGGTGAAGGGCGCGCCGAGGCGGTGGGCGATGACCCCTGCCGACAAGGCGCCGAATGGAGCCATGCCCATGAACATCATGGAGTAGACGGACATCACGCGCCCGCGCAATGCGTCAGGCACCATGGTTTGGATAAGGGTGTTGGAGCTCGCCATCTGGATCAACATGCAAAAGCCCGCCGGCAAAAGCAGGGCGACGGAAAGGAGCAGTGAACGGGAGAACGAAAACAGGATCAGGCTGGCGCCGAAACCGGTGGAGGCATACAGAATCCAGCGTCCCAGGCCGTGCACCTCGCGCCGCGCGGCCATCACCAGGGTGGCGGCCAATGCGCCTACCCCTGTGGAACCCATCAGCAAGCCCAAACCGCGCGCGTCAGAATGCAAAATCTTATCCGCGAAGATGGGCATCAGCACCGCGTAGGGCATGCCCGTCAGGCTGACCAATCCGAGCAGAAGCAATAGGGCGCGGATGGGCCCGGTGTGCCACACGAAGCGGAATCCTTCCAGAACACTCTCCAGACCCGACACGATCCGCCGGGAGCGCTCACGCGGCGTGACGGTCATCATCAGCAAGCCGATGATCACCGCAATGTAACTTACGCCGTTGGAGAAGAAGCACCAGCCCTCACCGATGGCCGCCACTGTGATGCCGGCGATGGCGGGCCCCAGGATGCGGGCTCCGTTAAACATGGCGGAATTCAGGGCGATGGCATTGATCAGGTCGTCCGGAACCACCATATCGACAATAAACGCCTGGCGTGCCGGAATATCAAACGCATTCACCACACCCAGCAGCGAAGCCACCAGCATGATTTCCCAGACCCGGATGTGTTCGAGCAAGGTCAGCCCCGCAAGGATGAAGGCGAGCAGCATCGAGGCGGTTTGCGTAGCAATAACGGTGTGGCGCCGGCTGTAACGGTCCGCGAGCAATCCCCCCAGGGGGGCAAAGAGGAGCACCGGAATCTGTCCCGAAAACCCCACCAGCCCCAGCAGCAACGATGACTTGGTCAGCCGATAGACCAGCCACGCCTGGGCGATCGACTGCATCCAGGTGCCTATCAGCGAGATGATCTGGCCGCAGAAAAATAGCCGGAAATTGCGGTGCCGCAATGCGCGGAACATCACGGGCAGCCGCGATGCGGGTTTTGCCGAAAGTGTTTCAGTACTCAGTGCCGCCGCCCACCCTCAGTGTCGTCAAACTTGCCTTAAGCATCCCTGATTATCATAACATCCTATGCGGCTAAGTCCGCAAAGTGCGAGGGCAGGCGGGGCGGAAGGCCGGGGCTTTGCAGGCCGTGGAAAACCTCGAAAGTGCTGTCATTCTCAGCCCCACCCGTTTATTGCCTTGTCAGCACCACCCCGGCGCGCCACCCCTCCTCAGTTGAGGAGGGGAGTCCTTTAATCGCTCCCCTCCTGATTCAGGAGGGGTGGCGCCTTGGCCGCCGGGGTGGTTATCCGCGGTGGGGCGTCTTTCCGCAGCCTGTGCAGCCCGGCCCTTCCAAACCGAACTCTGGCCAAAATCAATACTGTCACATAAGAGGTTTGAGGAAATTATTCATGAATTTGTTCCCGAGCAACCCCCACTCCTTGCAAAACGTGGGTGAGCGGGTCGAATATTGGGAGCGGTCAGTTTGAGTGAACAGTGTCGGGGCTAAGACTGGACTTTCCCAGCGGTGAGTCCGGACGAAGGTCAATCGGCGCACTGGACTCGCCTCACGATGAATTCTGCCCTGGCCGCCGGCGCCTGTTTGGGCAGGACTGAGACCTCGTAGCCGCAATCCTGGTAGACCTGAGTCATCTGCTCGTAGGTGCGCTCCGCCTCGGCATAATCCTGTTTTCGTTCACGGTCCGTCTTGTACATCTCCATTCAGGGCGGGGCTAGTGTGGTGTCCCACGTAAGAATTGACAATAGGCGAGACCCCCTCACCCGGCCCGCCCCGGCTGGCGATTACGCCGGATGCGCGCCACCCTCTCCCCCAAAGGGGCGAGGGCAATAACCACACTAGGAACACGCCTGGTGCATATCGGTATTCACGGCATGCACTTTCGATTAGGCCGATATCGAGAAGACCGATCAGGCGAGCATAGCAGAGCGTGTCAGGTATGCCGCGGTCGGAAAAGGTCGATTGCAACGAAGGGAAATGCTCCAGATAAGACTTTATCGAGCGTTGGAGCAGGAGTTGCGTATAGCTTTCCCGGTCCAGCCACGGGAGCGCTGTCCCGCCCCCCATGGTCTGTTCCTGAATGATCTGTCTTGCGTCTTCCGGCAAATGGTGAAACCCCAGTTTTGCGATCTCCTGAAGGACGGTCGTTTTCCCGGAGCCCGGCCCGCCTGAAATGACATAGAGATTTGGATTTTTGAACATATCGCTGGTATTCCAGAGAGATTTTTCTACAGCCATGAAATAAAGGTGCCGAAGGCGGGGTTTCAAGCTACCATTGTCCACAATAATTTAAATCGACCCATTACCGTTTTGTACTCGACATTTGCCCCTCTGGGAGGCTGGATCGGAAAAGACCCCTTACCCGCCCTCCTCCGTCGGGCACCTTCTCCCCCTGGCGAGGCCTGAATCTGACACTTTCTCTCGGAATGGGCTTTAATTTAGCACCTGTGTCCACAAAGCCTCGGCCCCCCCCGGTTGGGAAGGTGGCGCGAAGCGCGGGGTGCGAGGAACGCCGCCGTGCAAGTCAACACTGCTTCGTCAGGTTTGTAGCTAGGCTAAGGGGGATTATTGCGGGTCAGGTGCGGTGAAATCGACGCCGCGCTCTCCGTTCACGCGCTGGGTGGCGACGAGGTCGAGATCGGCGAGCGGCACTCGCCGCGTCATCTGATCCGAAAAAACCCAGAGCGTCTTGCCCTGGATAGCGTAGTCCTGCACTTCCAATTGGTGGCCATCGCGGTAAATGAGGAGGGTTTTAGGCGCCTTTTCGGCCGCCACGGGAGGCTCAGCAGCGGGGGCGCCACGGAAGTCTCGCGACGCCTGGTCTTCGCGCATCATTTCAACTTCCGCCGCCAGGTTGCCGACCTGCGCGGCGAGAGGGTCTGGTTCTGGTTCAGCAGCCGCCGGGGCAGGCTGGTCGGTCTCGTTCCCCCCCGACGGGAACCAATAGGGATAAACAGGTTCAAAGCCCAAAGAGGGCCGTCCAGAATAAAATTGCCGGCAGTAAAAGGATCCCGCATAAGAAGGGTTCAGGAGACATGACGCCTGGCCTGAACCGATCAGGGACGTGCCCCTGACAGGGGGAAAGCTAAACTTCCGGTAAGAGCCACTGGAGGTCGCCGACGCGGCCAGCCGAGGCCTTGGTTGTGTTCGCGGCGCAGCCGGGGCGCTTCGATAAGACCCTGCCGAATGGGAGAGCGAGGAATGGGCCGGGCCGCGAGGCTGCGCATATAGGCACAAGGGTACGAGCAGGCCCGCCGTAACAATCGCCTTGGCGAGAACACTCCGCATGGATGAATTGTATCAGAAAATCGGGAGTCAAGGCTTTTTTTAATCGAGGAAATAAAGAGCGGGATGAACCATCAAGACAGCAAGACAACCAAGTGGGTAGTAACCATACCCAGCCCCAAAAGGGCGATTCATCCCCGCCCAGGGCGACGCCCTGGGAATCAACGATGGGTCACATCCCCAAGCCCTGAAAGGGCGAGACATTGCACTCCACAATCGCTATGGAAGTGGAGCACCATCGAGCGGTAGGTTTTCTGAATCAGAAGTTTTTTTAGATGTGCGGGGTCAGGAAGCGTAACGCGACCCTCCATTATACGCCCGCAGTCCTTGTGCGCGATCGGTGGGAAAAAACGGGTAGTGTCCTAATTTGCGACGTAGAGCCGGGCTTTAGCCCGGCATGTGCCGCCCTAAAGGGCGGCGCTACATTCAAAATAGGACACTACCAAAAAACGCGGGCCTTGAAAAACAGGTCGTTATTACTTATTATACAGTAGGGAAGGTCCTCTCCTTCGGGGGACAGCAGGCGAGGCGCAGGGATGCTCAAGATTTGTGTCCGGGTGGCCGATAACTATGGGTGGAGGAAAAGGACTATGGTCTGCCAAATCGAGACCAGCCGCGAGCCTGATGGGTACTGGATTGCCAAGGTGCCGGCGCTACCCGGCCTGCAAATCTATGGACATTCCCAGGTGGAAACGCTGGCAACAGCCAATAGGCTGAATGCGATGCTGCTTTCGAAGGGCGGCCGCCAGGGGCAGAGCAATCAGAGGATTCTGGTATTCTACCCTGGGCGCGTCCCGGATCCCGATCGCTTTACGGCGTAGTCGTAAGATAGGTCACCCGCGCAGGCGATCCACTGATTCGGGAAGCGGAGGTAATGTATTTCCCCTACCTGCCCCCGCATGTCAGGGCGGCCGCCGCCCACCCTTTCCAACCCGTGAGAGAAACCATAAATAGCCCTTAGTCTCGTTAGGGGTCCCTTAAAGTCGCGGATGCCGGTAGAGCATCACTTCCGAAGTGCTCCATTACCCGCATAGGCGCTAGACTAAGCAATTTCCAGTCCCGCCCCGAAGGGGCCAACCGTGGGTAGCCGCAGGTTTTAACCTGCCGCTGGCAGAACCCCATGGCCCCTTCAACCCCGACGGGGTTGACCGTGGGAAAGGTCCGGCCCCTTCAGGGCCGAATTCCTTTCTCGCCTTCGGTTTCCGTAGGTTTCACCTACGGCTACCCACGGTGTCCCGCTTCGCGGCAAGGAAGGCGGCGAATCATCGCGTGGCTTATTCTAGCGCCCATGCCCCTTACCCCCGGTAGTTGCAAAACGTGGGGCCACCTCCGCCTTGCGGTTCCCCCTCTCCCTAGCCCGGACTTCTCACCACGGGGGGACGCTGCCGGAAGGGCGGGGCTGAAGCCCCACCGATATCGGGGCTCCCATCCCCTATTCGTCCCGCACAGCTTGCGGCCGCAAGCTGTGCGGCGTGCGGGGCTAAAGAGGCTGCTGAAAAACCTATCGGCACTGTCCATCCCTGATCTCCGAAGGGGATCTATGAAGTAGCCGGGGGCAACGCCCCCGAAAGGAGCACCCCTAACCGAACCCGACCCTGAAAGGGTCGAATCTGCGTAACATCACACAAAAATTACCCCTCCCGGCTACGGGGTTGTACGACCCCTACAGGGTCGAGAAGCGTGTGTCACGCGTTCTTTTATCAGCACCGCCCCGGCGCCCAAGGCACCACCCCTCCTGAATCAAGAGGGGAGTCGTTAAGGTACTCCCCTCCTCAGATGAGGAGGGGTGGCGCGCCGAGCGCCGGGGTGGTTGTCGGCGGCGGGGGCGTTTTTCCGCAGCCCGTAAAGCCCCGCCCTTCCAGACCCGTGGTGAGAAATCCCGCCTGGGGGGGGAGGGTGCCCGACGGAGGAGGGCAGGTGAGAGGCCTTTTCGCAGCCCATCGGATTTTGATGGAACCCGGTAAACCTTGTTTTTTCCCTTGAAAAGATTGTCGTTATGGTATATAGTAGATAAATGTTTACTGTTTATATTATGTTCCACGACAAATCTACGATCATGACTCTAAGTCGCCCCCGGCTGATACGGTCGCCCGCCATTAGGATCGAAGGACATTTTGCCCTAAAGACGCGGGCAACTTCGGTGCCTGGGGCGCTATGATCAAAAAGTATCAAAATGAAGGTCGATGCCGAGGAGTTATTGAAAACAAAGGAGACGTTAAGCGACAAAATGTCCGAAGCCGATGAGTCTATGAAAACAAGCGACTTCTCAAAAACGCCGATGAGTCATTGAAAATGCAGCAGATAGCCTGATTTAAGACCCCTCGAAATCGCGAAAAAGACCTCAAGCCCCCTCCAGGCCGATAACTTGCAGAAAACAAGCAGCTTATATTTACAGAAATCTGCCTATGCCGATGACTTTATGAAAATAAATGGCTTATCGCGCCATTGAAGGTCGAGCGCGGAGTGCAGCGCGCAAAATCGCAGGGGGGTGGAGTTAGAACTCCAGGATCCAAAATCCAGATTCAAGATTCAGCCGCCCGGTGGTTGGGACGGGATTCGGGGGCTGAGGGCTAGCCGGGTTTCCCACCACGCCGGGTTACTTTTGGGGTTGCCGGAAGGGGGGGGCTGAACAGGCTGCGGAAAAAACCTCCCGTGCTGTCATTCTGAACCCATCGCTGTCATTCTGAGCGCAGCGAAGAATCTCGCTCTGCGTGTTTTCAAGGCAATGCGAGATTCTCCCTTCGCAAGGTTCAGGACCGCCGCTACTCCTCAGATTGACAGTGCCGCCGATTTTTCCCGCAGCCTGTGAAGCCCTGCCCTTTCCAACGCCCGGTGAGAAATCCGTGCCCGGTGACATTGGCGGCTGCGAAAGGCGGCATGCCGCCTGATTAGCCTAACTTGAAGGGCCTAGCAAGCGGCGCTCGCTGCCTTGCCTGCTGCTTACGGCTTGCCGCCTACTGCTCTAATGCGGCCTCTGCGACAAGCCAGCGGCCGCCCCTCATTGACCTTTTGCCCGCTCTTAATCTTGTCTTCGAACGCGTGGTGTGCTACGGTCATAAGGTGAGGGAAACACCGGTTCTCAGCAAGCGAACCGCGGCTTCAAGCCTGTTAACTGAGTGATTAAGCTGAGGTCACGCGCTGAAATATAACCCCCGGCGATATGGGTAAGGATGGAAGTCCGATTTCCTAGTGACGAACGCCCTCCCGCCTGGAAGATTGCTATCCTTCAGTACGTCATTGCCTTCAGTTTTTTGGGCTTGTTGGTGGGATATTGGCGGCTCCAAATTGGGCAGCACCGGCAGTATCTTGATCTGGCTGAACGCAACCGCGTCCGCAACCTTTCCATCATCGCACCGCGCGGGCGCATTTTGGACCGCGACGGCCGCATCCTTGCTGACAACTTCCCGGCATTCAGCGTGCTGCTTTTGCGCGAGTCAGTGGCCACTCTCTCGGCGGAGCGCGTGGCAGGAATCGCCCGGGGGCTGCAACTGGACCTCGATGAACTCCGCGGCACTCTTGACCGCACTGCCAGCCTGCCGCGCTTCCAACCCGTCCTGCTGAAGCAGGCCGCGACGCTCGAGGATATTGCCTTCGTCGAATCCCACCGCGTGGAATACCCCGAACTCGACTTGATTCAAGTGCAGCAAAGGCTCTATCCCAAGCGCCAGATCGCGGCGGCGCTGCTGGGTTATGTGGGGGAAGTTCCGGAGGATATGATCGCCAAACTCGGCTCATCCTACAAGCCCGGCGATGTGATGGGCAAGTTCGGTGTGGAAGGCGAGTACAACCAAGTTCTATCCGGGCATGATGGCATGCGGCGCGTGGTGGTGAATAGCCGCGGGCAAGAAGTGGGGTTGCTGTCAACCATCAACGCGCTGGCCGGAAACGACCTGCGCCTGACCATCGACCTGGACCTGCAAATGGCGGCGGAAGCTTCTCTGGGTGACCGCGCGGGCGCAGTGGTAGCTCTCGACCCTCGCACGGGGGAAGTTTTGGTGATGGTCAGCCATCCGTCGTTTGACCCCAACGACTTTGCCAAGCGCATCGATCCCAAAGAATGGGACGAACTCACCAAAGACCCCATGAAGCCGCTGATGAACAAATCCATTCAGGCGCAACTGGCGCCGGGTTCCGTGTTCAAGATCGTGATGGCCGCCGCCGCCCTCGAGACCGGGACCGTCCAACCCGATTTCATCGTAAACTGCGCGGGCGCCGTCACGATTTACGGGCACCTCTATCACGACTGGGTCTTCGAAAAACATAAAGCCCACGGCGCCGTAAACTTACACGCCGCCATCCGCGAATCTTGCGACGTGTTCTTTTACACCATGGGAAAGATGCTGGGGATTGACAAGATCGATTACTTCGCCAGGGGCTTGGGCCTAGGGGCACGGACGGGCATCGACTTGCCCTCCGAGGCGCCGGGGTTGATCCCTTCTCCAGCCTGGGTGCAACGCGTTTTCAGGCGCAAGTGGTATGCGGGCGAAACGATCTCAGTGGCGATTGGCCAAGGCGCCGACTCGGTCACACCCCTTCAGGTGGCCAATACGATTGGCGGCATCGCCGTGGGGGGAGTCTTTCATCGCCCGCACGTGGCGTTTCAGGAACAGTTGCGGGCGCTGGGCGTCAATCCTCCTGATATTTCCCCGCATGACTTCCCCCTGAGCGATGACACCATTGCCGCGTTGAAGTCGGGCATGTGGGCTGTAGTAAATGAGGGCGGTGGGACGGGTGGTTTAGCCCGCTGCCCGGGAATCGATATCTCGGGAAAGACCGGCACCGCGCAGGTAGTCAGTCAGGCATTGGAGAAGTCAACGAATAGTTCCGAATTTAAGAGTACGGCTTGGTTTGTGGGTTATGCACCGTCAGACAGGCCGGAAATCGTGGTGGCGGCGCTGGTGATGCGAGGTGAGCACTCAATCGCGGCAGTGCCCATCGCCCGCGACGTTATCAAAGCCTATTTCGACAAGAAGCTTGGCCCCAAGCCCCCTGACAATCAGATGGAAACCCAGGTGAGGGTGCTGAGCCAATTGCGGCTGGCCGCGCTGCCGGAGCCCCCCAAACCTGCTGCGAGGCAGTAGCAAAGGATAGAAATTGGTTAGACCTTTCCGAATACGTGACATTGATTGGTTCCTGTTGGGGCTGGCGCTGGCCATCGCCGTCATCGGGATTGTGGAAATCTACAGCACCACTCTTCACTCGCCCCTGGCGGGTCAATACAAGAAACAGATCTATTGGGTTCTTCTTAGTTTCGTTTTGGCCTTGGCTGCAAGCCGCATTGATTACCACATGGTTTTGGAGCAGACCCCTTGGCTCTATGGTGTTTCCGTGTTGCTTTTGGCGGGACTTCTGGTGGCGGGCCACTCCATTGCCGGGACACGCCGTTGGCTGCAATTAGGGCCGATGAGTTTCCAGGTGTCAGAAATCGTCAAGTTGATTATAATACTGGTTGTGGCAGCCTACTTCGCCGACCGGCGGACCAAGGCGGTCACTTGGGGGGACTTGGTAAAACTAGGGATCTTTGCCGGAATACCGGCAGCCCTAGTGGCCATGGAGCCCGACTTGGGCACAGCATTGACATTTATTCCGATTGTCGCGGCCGGCGTTCTCTTTGCCGGAATCCGTTCGCACCACATCGCCGTTTTGTGTCTGATCGGTATCCTCGCGTTACCCGTGGGCTATCATTTCCTCAGGCCCTACCAGCGCGAGAGATTGATGACCTTCGTACACCCTAAAGAAAATACTCAAGGCTCCAGCTACCAAGTTACCCAAACCAAGATTGCCATCGGCTCGGGCGGCTTTTGGGGAAAGGGATTGGGCAATGGCACGCAGAGTCGGCTGGGATTCATTCCTGTATCCCATGCTGATTCCATTTTCGCCGCCTTCGCCGAAGAACAGGGATTTGTCGGAACGCTGCTCGTTCTGCTGTTGTACTTTGCCATGCTCCTGCGTCTGCTCGATGGAGCGCAGATGGCTCCTGACCGCGCTGGAGCCTTCCTATTGGTCGGCTTAGCTGCGGTATTGTTTTTTCAAGTTGTTATCAACACAGGGATGATGATCGGGGTGTTCCCGATTACCGGCATCCCCTTGCCGCTCATGAGTCAGGGCGGCTCCTCCTTGCTCTTCACGTTCCTTGGATTGGGACTGGCGATGAGCGTAAGGGCCAGGCGATATGTGAATTGAAGGCAGCCCTTTGGCCGCTGCGCAGGAGTCGCGTCTTCCTGCCCGGTGGTTCAGTAATTCCCGCGATTCGCCGGTCAGTTTCAATCGCGGATCGCAAGCCGGGCGGGTCCAACGAGGTTCGCGCCTGAAAGCGCGCTTTGGAAACCATCCGGTAACAAATTTTGTCCGGTCGAGATCGGCGCAATCCATCGTCTGGCGCCGCTGGCCGGTTAGGAACGTTGTTGGCAGATCCCCTCGTGATGGGTTGATTCCCCAGCGTTCCGGAAAAAGGAGTTTTCATGTCTAAGGAGATGTATATTTCCTCGTCTCCTCACGAGACGAAGGTCGCCGTGTTGGAGGACGACCAACTGGTCGAGGTGTATTTCGAACGCGATACGGACGTCGGTTTAGTGGGTGGTATCTACAAGGGGCGCGTCAGCCGAGTGCTCCCTGGCATGCAGTCGGCGTTTGTGGATATCGGCCTCGAACGTGACGCTTTCCTTTACGTTTCCGACTTCTATGAGGACCAGGAAGAATACGACAAGGTCTTTGAGGAGGCGGAAGCGCGCGCTACCAAGTTCACTACCCAGCAGGCAGAAGTCCCCTTGGCCGCTGCCCCTCCCGCGGTAACAGAGCCTCCGCTGCCCGTGGTTGCGAAAGTTGCTCCGGCCCCGGTTGCGGCCCCGGCCGCGCCGCCCCCATCGGAACCACCTGCCGCGACGCTGGGGCCGCCGGCCCCCGTGGCCACAACTCCCGCCTCCAGGGATTCACACGAGCGCCGACCCTTTGATCCGCGGCGGGGTCGCCGCCGGCGGCATCGCGGGCGATCCGATTTCGGGGAGGGGCGCCCAGGGGACCGCAAGTTCCCGCCTCCGTATCGTCCCGAAGAGCCGCCCACGGGATCCCCTGCATTTGAAATTCTGCCGGGCGAGTCCCTGGCAAAATACAGCCACGCCGCTCCGGCGCCGCCGGAGGAATCGGAAGCCGAAATCCCGGATGGCGCCCTGACGGAAGTGGGACGAGAGGGGCTGGTGGCGGCGGATGAATCCGCACTCCAAGATAAAATATCCGAAGAGGATGACGACTCCGCTTCGGTCAACAGCCCTATCGTCAAAGAGTTCGAGATGTCCGCAGAAGCCCTGCCCGCGCCCGTTTCCGAGGTCGCCGAAGCGGAACTCGGACCTTCTCTCGAGGAATCGCCAGATCCGTCCGGCGCGGTCAGCGCCGTCCTAGCTGACGTCACGATGTCGTTTGCTCCGGGCGCGATTGCATCTATAATTTCTTCCGGCCCCACGGAAAGCGCCCGGGCGGAAGTTGCCGAGGCGCCCGCCAGTGCCGGGCCCGCTCAAGCTGCTCCCAAAGAACCCTCGCCGGTTGATGCCGCCGCGTCCGTGCCTGTCGCCCCTGCCGTAGCACCCGAACCCCCGGCGGAAGCTGCCACCGCTTATTCGGTGGAGGGAATTGCCGGACCTTCTTCGGGAGAAGCCGAGCCGAAGGAGACCGTTCAGCCTGCGGAAGCGGCAACCCCACCCGAACCCGGAGAAGCCGCAACCGAATCCCCCTCTGAACGTGCCGAGCTCAGTGTTTTGGAGGAAGACGTCGAAGGCGAAGACGAGGGTTTGGAAGATGCTGAGAGGCTCGCCGAAGCCTCCGAGGGGGAATTAGAGGACGAGGGTGAACTGGCCGAGGAGGTTGCCGCCGGAGCTGAAGGCGAAGGTCAGCCAGTGGCGCAGGAAGCCGCGTCCGGCGATGCTCCCGCTGCCGGAGCGCTTGGCGCTCCTGGTGACCGCACCTATACTTTGCGCGAGCCCCACCAGCGCCCACGATTTGCCCCGCGACGCCGGCGTGGCCGCAGAGGTACTGGGGGTGCCGGTGATCGCGGTCCGCGCCGTTTCGATAAGCCCCGCGAGTCATCGCGTCCCGGCGGCAACCATCATCCCGTGCAGATTGCCGAGGTGCTGAAGGAAGGCCAGGAAATCCTGGTGCAAATCGCCAAGGAGCCGCTGGGCACCAAAGGAGCGCGCATCACTTCGCACGTAGCTCTACCCGGCCGCTACCTGGTCTTCATGCCCACCATTGACCACATCGGCGTCTCGCGCAAGATCTCCTCGGAAGAGGAGCGGCTGCGCTTGCGGAACATCATTCTGGAAAACAAAGGACCGCTCAACGGAGGCTTCATCGTCCGCACCGCCGGCCAGGGCCGTTCGGAAGAAGAGTTCAAAGCCGATTTGAAGTTCCTCTCCACGCTTTGGAGCGAGATTCGCTCCAAGCACGAACGCCTGAAGGGGCCGGCCTTGATCCACCGCGATCTCGACCTCGTCCAGCGCCTGCTGCGCGACCTGCTGACGCCCGATTTCAAGTGCGTACGGGTGGACAGCGAAATTGATTACGAGCGCGTGCTCGACTTTGTGAGCCGCTGCCAGCCCGCTCTGGTGGGCAAGGTGAAGCTCTACAGCCGCGACACGCCCCTGTACGAAGAGTTCGGTATCCAGGCGGAGCTGGATAAGGCGCTCAAGCCCAAGGTCTGGCTGAAGTCGGGCGGCTACATCGTGATCAATCAAACCGAGGCGCTGGTGGCCATCGACGTCAACACCGGCAAGTATGTAGGAAAGACCAATCGGCTGGAAGATACCATCGTGAAAACCAACGTCGATGCCGTCAACGAGATCGTGCGGCAGGTGCGCTTGCGCGATCTGGGCGGCATCATCGTGATCGACTTCATCGACATGGACGAGCGCAAGAACCGCGCCAAGGTGGTGCAAGCCCTGGAAGAGGCCTTGCGCTTTGACCGCGCCCCTACCAAGGTCATCTCCTTTCACGATTTTGGTTTGGTGGCCGTTACCCGCAAGCGCGTCAAGCAGTCGCTGGAAAGAACTCTCTGCGAGCCGTGCAGCTACTGCACCGGTTCCGGCTGGGTGAAGTCTGTCAACACCGTCTGCAATGAAATCCTGGCGGAAGCCCGCAAGATGGCCAAGGGAATTGAGGGCAACGTCCTCACTCTGCGCGTCAACCCGGAAGTCGCCAAAGCCCTGAAGTCGCGTGAAGGCGGCCTGGTCTCCGAACTTGAATCGCTCACCAAGAAAGACGTCATCATCAAAAGCGATTCCTCCGTCCACCAGGAACGGTTCGAGATCTATTAGTAGAAGTTGTTGTAGGGGCGAGGTTCGCTGGGCCTCAGGCGGGAAGCCCTAGTAACAGGCGTAACCTCTCGCGCAATCGGATGGCGATTGCGAGTGCCTCCGTCGCCTCTTCAATGTCCGCTGACTCTCCCGGATAGCGGAAGTCAACTGCGGCGCGAGTCAGGAAGCGCAACTCCTGCACAGGCCAGGACCACTGCGGGCAGACGGGGGAGAGCAGACGGTCCGGTTCCGTCAAATCGTGGGATCTTGGGGGGACGATGCCAAGGTGAATCAACAGGGCCTTCATCAATTTCTCAACGCATTGCTGGGCGTGAAAACAAACCGCATCGAAATTGGGAGACTCGGACGCCTTGAGTTCGCGAGTCGCGGTTGAGAAGTCGGCATCAGCCTTGGCTGTCCACTCCTTAGCTGTGCCTTTCATAGAGCACCTTTCCGCGGTCCAGGGCCTCTCGGATCAGGGGGTCGCCCTCCTCGTACCGGCGGGCTGTATCTTCCGGACGGCGCGCCACAATATCAACGGAGAAATCAGGGTCAACGCGGTTCAAGATTTCCAAGGACTTCCGAAAACCCTTTCCCTCAAATGCCAGCACCACGAGAAGATCCACGTCGGAGTCCGGCCGCGGCTTCCCGTAGGCGTAGGAGCCGAAAAGGATGATTCGCTCCGGCTGAAACGCGCGGGCAATTCTTTCGCCCAGGTCGGCAATCTTACTCTCGTCGATCATCTGCCCCTTCCCATCAATTCATCCTGCGGCTCACTCGGGAACTGCCAGTTCCTCGACGTGTGCCCGCCGGTCACAGTTTGGCATTATACACCGCGTCGGGAACCGCCTCTTGCGCCGCATCTTTTTTCCGATTCGAAAGCATCCAATCATTGGAGGGTTCAACAATGAAAACGCACAAACTGGGGAATTCGGGGTTGGAAGTATCACCGCTCGCCTTCGGAGGAAATGTTTTTGGATGGACGGTGGATGAGCCCACCTCCTTCCTTTTGCTTGACGCTTTTGTAGCGGCGGGGTTCAATTTTATTGACACTGCCGACGTTTACTCCAAGTGGGTTCCGGGCAATAAGGGGGGCGAGTCCGAAAGCATTCTGGGCAATTGGTTAAAGAGCCGCGGCAAGCGCCGGCAGGTGGTGATCGCCACCAAGGTGGGAATGGAAATGGGTCCGGGCCAGAAGGGGCTCTCCAAGGCCTACATCTTGCGCGCTGCGGAAGAGTCGCTGAAGCGCCTTCAGACCGACTACATCGATTTGTACCAGTCGCATACGAATGATGCGGACACTCCTTTGGCCGAAACCTTGGAAGCTTACGCGCAATTGGTGAAGCAGGGGAAAGTGCGCGCCATCGGCGCTTCCAACTACCCGGCCGAGCGGCTGCGGGAAGCCTTGCAGGTGAGCAAACAAAACGGATTCCCCAGCTACCAGAGCCTCCAGCCCAATTACAACCTTTATGATCGCGCGGACTATGAGACCAACCTGGAAACAGTTTGCCGCGAAAACGGATTGGGCGTGATCCCCTACTTTTCCCTGGCGAGCGGGTTCCTGACGGGCAAGTATCGCTCGGAAGCTGATCTGGCCGGGAGCAAGCGTGGCCAGTTCGTAAAAAAATATCTCAATGACCGGGGATTTCGCATCCTCCGCGCTCTGGATGAAGTTGCAGATGCGCTCCATGCAACGCCCGTGAAAATTTCGCTGGCTTGGCTGATGGCAAGGCCTGGAATCACCGCTCCCATTGCCAGCGCAACGACCCTGGAACAATTGAACGACCTGACCGGCGCCACGGAGCTCGAACTAGATCAAGCTTCGATCGAGCGGTTGAATAATGCCAGTGCTTATGCCGAAGCCGCCGCTTGAGCGAGTTGCACGGGCTAAAGACTTCTCTTCTCCTCTGAGTCCGCCTGGGCCATAATGATCTGCATATAGCAATACATATTACAAGGCACGGAGGTTCGTGATGAAGCACGCCCCGGAATTCCTGAAGCTTGTTGACGACGCCAAAGCGCGCATTCGCCAGAGCAACGTTCAGGAAGTCAAGCAGCGGCTCGACGCCAAGGATACCCTCACCCTCATTGATGTTCGGGAGGAAGGCGAATGGGCTAAAGGCCATCTGCCCGGCGCCGTTCATCTGTGTAAGGGCATCATCGAACGCGACATTGAGAATGCCGTGCCGGGCAAGGCGACTCCCATCGTGCTTTATTGCGGGGGCGGCTTTCGCTCCGCGCTGGTGGCAGACAATTTGCAAAAGATGGGCTATATCAATGTTATTTCCATGGACGGCGGCTGGCGCGGCTGGACCGAATCGGGCTTCCCCACGGTGAAGGGCTAGTGTGGTGTCCCGGATAAGATTTGACAATGGCATGTTGCAAGGACCCCCTCACCCCCGGGCCCCTCGGTCGCCACGGCCACCGAGGGGAGGATGGATTTTATTGCCCTCGCCCCTTT
>JBEKQO010000010.1:0-53046 GCA_049519635.1 Terriglobia bacterium
ATTACGCCGGATGCGCGCCACCCTCTCCCCCAAAGGGGAGAGGGCAATAAAATCCATCCTCCCCTCGGTGGCCGTGGCGACCGAGGGGCCCGGGGGTGAGGGGGTCCTTGCAACATGCCATTGTCAAATCTTATCCGGGACACCACACTAGTTGCATTAGAAAGCGATATTAATCATGGCCCTCGGAAGGGCGGGGCTTTAGCCCCGCCGTCGCAAAGTGGAAGGTTGAATTGGCCTTTAGGCCCTGAAGCAAGCTCGCTTCAGGGGCTGAAGCCCCTAAACCCCTCCTGAGTTCTGCGGCGGTGCTGAAGCCCGGCCCTTCCAGCATCGTCCGAACGTGGTGAGAAGTCCGCGCTAGTCGAGTCTGCTCGTAGGGACTAGACGCCGGTCAGCGGGAACGAAGTCCGGGAAACGCCCCGTAAGCCTGAGAAGTCTATGAAAAAACGGCAACTTAGCGAGGGAAAGGACAAATTGTGTGGCGGACTCAAAAGATCAAAGCATTGAAAATAGGGAAGTTACAAAATCAAATAGTAGGCTACGGATAAGACAGAAAAAAGGATGGTAAGATGAAGGTATTACCTGAGAACATGCTGAAAGTAAAAGGGTTATAAAACTGACTTGCCTCAAATTCACTCCAACCCTGAGAACTTTAAGAAAAATAAGCCACTTACCCCTGAAAGCCTGAGAATGTATTGAAAGGAAAGGAGAAAGCCGTCTGGCCAAGATCGTGAATTATGAAGTCTTTGCCGTTTGCTCCCTTCGAACGGATTTCTCCGGATGCGTCAGGAAGGGCGGGGCTAAACGGGCTGCGGAAAAACTGTCCTCGGCGTACAACCACCCCGGCGCCCAAGGCGCCACCCCTCCTGAATCAGGAGGGGAGTTATTGAAAACGCTCCCCTCCTCAGATGAGGAGGGGTGGCGTGCCGAGCGCCGGGGTGGTGCTGACAGTGCTAGCGCCAAGCGCCATAGGGTTTTCCCGCAGCCTGTAAAGCCCCGCCCTTCCATAGGCGTGGCGAGAAATCCGGGCTAAGAGTGTCGTGGTGTCGTGAGAAATGCCGGCCTAAAGGCCCTAAAATCACCTCAAGTTCGACGACGCGGGTGAAGGTCCTTCCGTCCGCCCGCCAATGGTGTCGCTCACTTTTGCACTTTGTCACTCAAAGGAGAGTTCGCTTTACCTCCCGGCTTCAAAATGGTGCTAAAGTGTAACAGTCCGTCCGGCACCCCTTTGGTTCGGTAAACCGCAAGGCAAGGTTAAAGCGAAAATGGCGAGCGTCAAGGGGACGATCGGCGCTTTGCCGATGCCGCGGCGATTTTGCTTTGCCCCGGCCGCATGGGTCCTCACGCCGTCACGGCGACCCCAAGGCGTGGAGCAGATCGGTAAAATTTTCGGCAACACAATTGCAAAACAATCTGTGAGCCGGATCAAAATGACTCAGTTGCCCCAAAGCCGCTCGTTAAGTCTTACTGCGCCCTTCAAGCCAAGCGCCCACATCGGCCGCTGGCTGGAAGGTTCGCGGGGCATTTTTCGTACACCTTCCCCACAAAAACAATTCCGCTCGAAGGCGAGCTTTTCTTCTTGCGGCAGGGTCACGCTTCCTATGAAAAAGCGGGGCTGGCGACCTTAAGGGCCTGTGCACTTATGGGAATCCGCCAGGAACACCTTAAGAGAAGGAATGAATTACTATGAGCCTAAGCCAACTAGCCAGATCCATCAGTGAGTCGCCCACTCTGAAGTTGAACGAAACCGCCGCATTGCTCAGGGAAAAGGGCGAGCCGGTGATCCACCTGGGCGGGGGAGAGCCGAAAAGCAAGGCTCCGATCGATGCCATCATCAATTGCACCTCACTGCTGAACACCGGCGAAGTCCGTTACACGCCGCCCGACGGCATTCCCGCTTTGAAGAAGGCGGTGATTCGTTACACCGAGGAGCATTACCACAAGCTCGTCTCGGCGGACAACGTTTTGGTTTCCGGTGGGGCCAAGCAGGCCCTCATGGTTTTGCTACTCGCGATTCTGGACCCGAAGGAGGAAGTGATATTTCCCGCACCCTACTGGGTGAGCTACCCGGAGATGGTGAAGCTTGCCGGGGGCGTGCCGGTGGCGGTGACGGCCGAGGACGGCACGTTTTACCCCACCGTCCGCGAGATTGCCGGCGCGGTGGGTTCCTACACCAAGGCGATCATTTTGAACAGCCCCAACAATCCCTCCGGGGTCATGTACTCGCGCGAATTCGTGGCGGAAATGGTGGAATTTTGCGAGAAGAAGAGCCTCTACCTCATCATGGACGATATTTACAACCGCCTGGTGTTTAATGGCAAGAGCGCCCCCATCTGCTACGACTTTGCCAACACCCCGCTGGAGGAGTCCAAGCTGGTGGTGATTAATGGTGTGTCGAAGACTTATGCCATGACGGGGTTCCGCATCGGCTGGGCCGTTGCCAACCGCGAGTTGGCGGAAGTGATGGGGAACATCCAATCGCAGCAAACCTCGGGCCCCGCAGCCCCCTCGCAATGGGCGGCAGTGGGAGCGCTGAACGGCGTGCAATCTTCGGTGGAGGCCTTGCGCATGACGCTTGAGAACAATCGCAACGTCATGCTCGATCGCCTGGAGGCCATCCCCGGCGTAAAAGTGGTGAAGCCCGAGGGCACGTTCTACTGCTTCCCGGATTTCAGCGCCTGCATGAAGGATTCGCAGAAGCTGGCGAATTTCCTGCTTCAGAAGGTGCGGGTGGTGGCGGTACCGGGCAAAGAATTCGGCTTCGAGGGCCATTTGCGCCTCAGCTATTGCGGCACCATGAAGGACATCACGGAAGGTCTTGAGCGCATTCAATGGGCGCTTGATCCCGACTCGGCCAACGAGCTTTACCTCGGCGACCGGAAACTGGTGCGAGATTGGATGTAAAAGCAGGTGCTAGGTACTAGGTTCTGGGTCCTGGGTTTTCCCCAGCCCCCAGCCCCCAACACCCAGCCCCTAATGAGGGACTGATTATGAACATTTACCTGGACATCGTTTCGCCGGCTTCCAAAGAAGCCGGACTTCTGGCGAGTGACTACGGGTTGCAGAATCACGGTTTGGTGAATCTGCGGCGCGCCTACTGGAACCTCAGCACCGCTGCGCTCTATGAGGAGATTGTGTTTCGCTCCGAAGGCAGCCTGGCCCACATGGGACCGGTGCTGGTGAACACCGGAAAGCACACGGCGCGCGCGGCGGCCGACAAGTTTGTGGTCCGCGAGCAATCCACGGAAGATCGCGTCTGGTGGGGCACCTACAATCGTCCTTTTACCGGCGAAAACTTCGGCTCGCTGCTGACGCGCCTGCAAGGGTACCTGCAGGGCCGCGACGTCTTTGTGCAGGACTGCATTGCCGGGGCTGATCCCGAGTATGCTTTGCCCATTCGCATCATTACCCAGAAGGCCTGGCACAGCCTCTTCGCGCGCACCATGTTCCTGAAGATCCGCAATCAGGACAAGCTGAAGAAGCACGTGCCGGAGTTCACCGTACTCGCCGTGCCGGGCTTCCTGGCTTCACCCATGGTGGACGGCACGCGCACCGACACGTTTATCATCCTCAATTTCCGCGAGCGTCTGGCCATTATCGGCGGCTCGAATTACGCCGGCGAAATCAAGAAGACCATCTTCACCGTGCTCAACTTCCTGCTGCCGCTCGAGGGCGTGCTGCCCATGCACTGCTCGGCCAACGTCGGCAATGACGGCAACGTGGCCATCTTCTTTGGCCTTTCCGGTACCGGTAAGACCACGCTTTCCGCCGACCCCAACCGCCACCTGATTGGCGACGACGAGCACGGCTGGAGTGACAACGGGGTTTTCAATTTCGAGGACGGTTGCTACGCCAAGGTCATCCGGCTGTCGGAGGATGCCGAGCCGCAAATCCACGCCGTCACCCGCCGCTTTGGCACGATACTGGAAAACGTGCCGTTCGATCCCGTTTCGCGCCACGTGGATTTGAACGACGACAAGGTTACGGAGAACACGCGCGCCGCCTATCCGCTCGAATACATTTACAACCATCTGCCCGAGAAGCGCGCCGGTCATCCGCAGAACGTCATTTTCCTCACTTGCGACGCCTCCGGTGTGATGCCGCCCATCGCGCGCCTGACTCCCGACCAGGCCATCTACCACTTCATCTCCGGCTATACGAGCAAGATCGCGGGCACGGAAATCGGCTTGGGCACGGAGCCGCAAATCACCTTCAGCACCTGCTTCGGCGGTCCCTTCATGGTGCATCACCCCTATGCTTACGCCGAACTTTTGAAGAAGAAGATCGTCAAGCATCAGGCCGCCGTTTGGCTGGTGAATACCGGGTGGACCGGCGGCCCGTTCGGCGTGGGCAAACGCATCAGCATCCAGCATACCCGAGCGCTGCTGAACGCCGCACTGAGCGGGAAGCTCCACAAAGTTGAGTTTCACCAGGATCCCGTTTTCGGGTTCGATGTTCCCAAGACGTGCGAGGGCGTGCCCACGGAAATCCTGGACCCCGCCAACACCTGGCCGAGCCGCGAGGAGTACAACCGGAAGTACGACGCGCTGGCCGCGCGCTTTATCGAGAACTTCAAACTCATGATGCGCGAGTGCCCCGAACACGTGCTGGAAGCCGGGCCCAAGCGCCTTGCTGCCACGCCTGTGCGGTAGGAAGCCGACAGCGAAGAGCTGACACCTCACACCTCGTAGTCAGACACCCCCCGCAAAGCGGGTGGCTTGATGAGTAGGGCCGCCTCGAAGGCGGTCCCCCGAAACGTTCAATTTGCTTCCATGCCGGCCGCCATCGGAACCCCGAAGGGGTTTCCTTTGAGCGTGACCGTAGGTTTCACCTACGGCTACTCACGGTGTTCCCCTTGCGGGGAACCGGGCAACGGTCAAACCTCTTCGAGTCGCACGGGTCAAACCAGTGGCTTACCTTTGGGACAGTTAACTGTGGTCGAGCAATCGGGGCGAGGGATCCTGTAGCCGGGACTTCTCACCAGGTTTGGACGATGCATGGAAGGGCGGGGCTAAAGCCCCGCCCTTCCAGAGTCGTGGTGAGAAATCCGGGTTAGGAGCGGTTGGCGAACCGCCCTTACTGAAGCCACGCCACTCAATCCAAGGGTCAGAAATTCGGGTTCGTCACGAAAGGCGGGATCATCCTTCGTCTGACCCGTCAGACTGCCGGTAGCCTGCCTGGCGCACCCGACCCAGACCACGGCATAGTCCACACCCAAGGATTGTCGGGGCGGCTGAACCGAGGGGCTATTTGGGTTGGGTGATTCGCATCCCCGTCAATGAGGGGGCCAAAGGAGAAGGGATATAGGCGACCCCGTAAGCAAATGTCTTCGCGCCGACACCCAACTCTTTATGAACGATTCTTGCGGGAGTAAAGATGTTGGCTGCTCCGTGGGAATATGGCAAGGCAGCTTCAATGACGGTGCCTACGGAATAATCTTTGTGGCTTATGATGCGAAAACCGCCCCGCGAAACATTTTCCGTAGAGACGATTTCCTGGCCAAGTACGGGGTGCCGGACACATACAGCGACCTTGAGGTTTATGCGAGGTGACTTCCGTTCCTGAATTGTATGGCGGGAGTCGAGCGCCGCTCGATCGCCCGGATTCGGTTCCTCTCTCGCCGCGGACCGCATCCACAATGTGAGCGTTTTACATTGCGGGCAAGGACGCGTGAGGCATGCATTCGCGAGGAACACTTCCAGTTCAAAAACGTCCAGGTGCACGACCTCCTGCGCGTGGCAGTTGGCGCACTCAAGAAATACCCGGCCCGCCGGGTTCTCCGTGCCATCCAGCAAGGGAAAATTGATGCCCCAGACGTTTACCTCCGGGTGCAGGAAGGCAACCCCATAGTCGCAACCCTCCTCTTTTCCCATGATGGGGCCTACCACTCGTACTGCCGTGTCCAGGCCAGTCTTCAAACATCGGATCGTGAGGTTCTGCTGTGGTACCAAAGCCTGCTTGGAAATTATTCTGGCGCCTCGTCGGCTGAGCACAAGGGCCTGGGTGTTCTCCACGAATTGTCTGCCCCCAGGGTTAGTTCCCGAAATGGTGATCGGGATCTCCAGGAAAACACGGTCGCTAGTGCGCATTTCTTGGCCCTCCGTGTCCACCACCCCAAAGGGAACAATCGGAAACGCTCTCAGTGGGGGTCAATTTCATCGCCTCTATCATATGCCGGGTAACTCTGTCGTTCAACGTCAAATGCCCAGCCCCTTCGAAATCTGGGTGAAAACCGCAAAAATCGTTCCTCTTTCGTCGAGCTATTCATAGATTATGTCGTGGAAAAGCAAGTGTAACGCGAGCGTGGTTTTGCCGGGGCAGCGCTCGACCAGGCTTTCGGGACCCAGGCTTGGGATTTCGCCCGCCCCCGTGATCCCTATCCCCCAGTCCTGTGTCTATCAGTTCGTCGTCCACGCGTAGACCCAGCCCCCGAATCGGAGAGCCAGTGTGGGCTGACGATCCGCCGCATTCATTTGCCGGCCGATGAGAATGCGAGGATTTGAAACCGAAAGCCGCGGGCCTTCAAGTTGCGTTCGCGCTTCCGATGCTTGCCGAGAAGCGGAATTCGTCGGGTCTATATGGCTTTAACCACCTGCACCCGATCGGGTATATAATGCGCCCCGCAGGCAACGTTCTGGCCCGAGACTTGCCAGCCTATAACCCTCCCCGGGCGCGAAAGGAGTTGTTCATGAGCAAACATTTTTCCTTCCTTCATAGTGGTATTTCCGGCGCCGTTTCTCGGCGCCAGTTTGTAGCCGGAACCGTGGCGGCAGGTGCGAGTTTAGTGTTGGGAAATTCCGCACTCGGGCAGACTACGGCATCGGCAAACCCGCAAGCGAAGATCAAACTCGGCTTGGTGGGCTTTGGCGGGCGCGGTAGCCTGATTGGCAGCCTTTTCAAGAAACACGGCGGCTTTGAACTTTGGGCCGTGGCAGATTACTTCCCGACGGTAGCAGATGCGGCGGGCGATGCGCTGGGCGTCGATCCGTCACGGCGCTTCTCGGGCTTCTCGGCTTACCAGAAGTTGATAGAAAGTGGTGTTGAGGCTCTTGCCCTCGAGAACATTCCTGCTTTCATGCCGGATCAAGCCACGGCGGCGGTCAAAGCCGGGCGCCACATTTACATGGCGAAGCCGGTTGCGGCGGATGTGCCCGGATGCCTGCAAATTGAAGCGGCAGCCAAACTCGCCCGGGAAAAGGGGCTGTGCTTCTTTGTCGACTACCAGATTCCCACCGACCCCGTAAACATCGAGGTGGTCAAGCGCGTCCAAGACGGCGGCGTGGGGAAGATCGTGCAATTGGCAACAGTGGGAGTGGGTCACGGCTGCCCCGATCCGCCGAAGACCGGCAATCTGGAGAGCCGCCTGCAAAAACTGATTTGGGTTAATGACATTGCCATGGGATGCGATTATATCGGCAATTACGACATCCACGCGGTGGATGCAGCGCTTTGGGTAATGGGACAGCGGCCCGTCGCTGCGACCGGCTCATGCGCAGTTGCCCGCCCCAACGCCCACGGGGATGCGCACGGCATCTGCTCGGTCACCTACGACTACGCCGACGGCACCATCCAGAATCATTTCGGTCAGGCGCTGGCTGCCGCCGGGGACGCCGTTCTGGACTGTCATGTGTACGGCACAACCGGCAATGCCGTTATCAGCTATTGGGGCAAGGCATCCCTCCGCTGCGGCCCCGGGGAATACAGCGGCCAGGTCGAGAACCTTTACCAGCAGGGCATCGTTCGCAACATTGCGACCTTCTACGAGAACGTGACCCAAGGGCGTTCTGAGAACCCGACGGTGAGGCGCGCGGTGGACAGCGCTCTCGCTTGCATCCTCGGCCGCGAGGCCGCCAGCCGCCGGATCCGTCTGACCATGGATGATTTGATCAAGGAGAACACCCGTCTGAAAGTGGATATAACGGGACTCAAGACGTAGCCCAAACCCAGAGAGTGTGGTGCGGACCAGTATTCCATGTCTACGCCTTTTCGTCCCTAGCAGCGCTCGCCGCCTTGGTTTGATATTGCCTTCGCATGACATGGCGCCAGGATGGGTCGCATGGCCAGATTGCTGCGGCCGTTCGTTCATAACCGTGGGTTCGTCCCTCGATGGCGAAGGCATGGCGTCCTGGAAAAAGGCGCCGCTAATAGGCATGGCGGGCCGGGCCGAAGTCCGCAACGCGCCGGCCTATGAAAATGCGTGTAATGGGTGTCCCTGACGGTTCACGCCCCTTACGAAGGCTATCGCGTTCCCGGCTGTTCATAGGGCGGTTATCACCCCCGACTCTCTGCTCCCCTTCCCTGCCCGATGTAAGAAGGTCTGGCTTGCAACCTATTTAAGTTCAAGCATTTGCCGAGAAATGTGATTCCCATAGACAGGCCGCCAGATCGCGAGATCCGAGCGCTATCCGCCATCGTCGCACCCCTTTTATCCTTGCTCCCCGCACGGCCGGGAGCACACTCGCCCAAGTGACCTATTGTCAAGGGATTACGAACCTTTAGTCCGCCGGCATTGGAATCGACATACAATTAATAAAGATAAGCCTTGCAACCTGCCCAAATGGCCGGTAGCCTTGTTGTTTTGGGTTGGCGTGCCCGGCTGGTTCTTCCAGCATCAAATAACACGGAGAGGTCATGGCTAGGGCAAAGGGTGTCTCGATCCGCGGTGTTCGATTCCGTCCCGGAGAAGTTGATTGGGAAGATGCACACAGCACGACGCGTGGGAAGCTCCCTGACTTTGATGCGATGCGCGAAGGCAACACGTTCGTGGGCTCCAAGATCACCTCCGCCGGCCTTCTGGCCAAGATTGGAAAATACCTCCTGATCATTACCGAAAAGGATGAGGCGCTGGAAGAATTTGACTTCACTCTGATTCCCCTCCATGCCAAGATTCAAATCCGCTACCATTGACGGATCGTGAGTAGGGGGCATTGGACACTGAACACCACCCTTCCAACCGCTTTTCTACTTACAATTTACAACCCTATGAGCCATCTGGTGGTCACTTGCCCGACAGTGAAAGCGACAAATCGGTAACCCTTCAGGTGATCCACGACGGCATGGGCGCCGCCGATTCTGCCCTTCAACACACCTTACTGCGAAAGTACTTGCTTCTTCTTCAGGAGAATAACACCTTGCCGGGCGCGATCTGCTTTTACACTTCCGGCGTCAAGATGGTCGTGGAGGGCTCGCCGGTTCTCGACGTTTTGCAGTCCCTTGAGGCCCGAGGGGTTCGCCTGATTGTCTGCAAGACGTGCCTCGACCACTACGGATTGCTCGAAAAGATTCGCGTCGGCATCGTCGGCGGCATGGGAGACATCATTGCGGCCCAGTGGTTGGCCGACAAAGTCATTTCGCTTTGACCCCCACCAACGGCATTCCCGCGCGCGACATCTTCGAAATCGGCACCTCGCGGCAAACCATCCGTATGTGCGCCAACGCCGGCAGCGTCGCCCACACATTGCACATCACTTTGAATGGCACCCCCCCCTGCGCCATGGGAAGGGCCGCAGGGCCGTACTATTGCCCGACTGGCCCCGGTCGATTAGCTGCCGACCTGAATCTTGATTGCGCACACCCCTTTCTCGTTTTGACCGTGTTCATAGCGAACTTGGTCCCCCGCCTTCAATTCGCTGAAATCAGCGTTCAATACCGCCGAATAGTGAAAGAAGATATTGGGACCGCCATTGGCAGGAGAAATAAACCCGAAGCCTTCCTTGAGGCTATAAATTGTTCCCTTGCGCTCATCATCCGCGCCGGCAGCGGTGCTTGCTGAACCCGTAACCGCAAGTGACGCGCTCTCTCGCGCCGCAACCGCCACGGCATCCTTCAGTTCCTTGGGTGGCACAAAAATGTTGTTGACCACTGCGTCTTGTTCGGGAAGACAGTCATCAATGACCTTGTGCATCTTAATCAGATAGGTGACTTCATCAAGCAGGGTTTGGGCAGTGCGCGTCTCGCGTTCCTGATTGTTATGGTCCACCCACTTGAAATCCCAGGCTAACAGCATCACCCGTGTTCCCAACGTAGTGAGTTTACGAACCAGCGGCAGGAAATCTCCGTCACAGACCACCAACACAATCACGTCGAACCGCTTATTAATGGCCAGCTCGTATGCTTCCAATGCGAGCCACACGTCAATGCCTTTCTCGCCTTCGGGGGCGAGTGGCAGATAGTGCGTAACGACGCCTTCCCGCACGAGGACGTCATCAAAGATACGTTCCCGAACCAAGATTCCGCGCTGGTCTGCATCTTGAGCTTTCGGTCGACCCCGGAAGTAGTGCGCGTCTACGACCCGGCAATATTTCAGGTCGCGGCCTTCGCTCTTAGACACTTGATCGCGAATAAACTCATGAAGACCCGAAACACTGATGCGGGCTCTTCTCTCATGGTTATAATGATAATAGTTGCTGACATGGAAGAAATAGTTACCGTCATAAAAAACGCCGATTCTGGTAAGTCTGGTGTCCAAGCTTGACATTTGTGCCTCACTCCTCACTGCTCAAACAGCCGCCTGCCGGGCTGAAGCCCGGCGCTACGACTTCTCAAAGATTCCCCTTAAAAAAATCCAAAATGCGCTGGTCAACGTAAGTTCGTGGAACAACTCCCTGGAAGCCATGTTTTTGCCCAGGTTGCAGGTGGAATTCGTAGGGCTTACCGGCGCGGATCAGGGCGTCGAGAAAGTTGATGGTGTTTTGCAGGTGTACGTTGTCATCCGACGTTCCATGGATGATCAGCAGTTGGGCCTTCAGGTTGGCAGCGGCCTCCAGCGGCGAGGAGGTCTTATATCCCGCCGGATTCTCGCCGGGCGTGCGCATATAACGCTCGGTGTAGATGCTGTCGTAGAACTTCCAATCCGTCACCGGCGCTCCCGCCGCGCCGCACTTAAAGACATCGGGCGCGTGCGTGAGCGCATAGAGCGTCATGTAGCCGCCGTAGGACCATCCGCGAATGCCGAGGCGCGAGGCATCCACATAGGGTAGCGACTTCAGGTATTCGACGCCCGTCAGTTGATCTTCCAGTTCGTGCTTCCCCATCTTTTCAAAGATGACGGATTCCCACGCGTGGCCGCGTCCCCACGAGCCGCGATTATCGAGCGTCCAGACGAGAAACCCGTTTTCAGCCAGAAGCTGTTCGTACAGGCTGCCGGCGTCCCAGCGCTTCTGCACAAGCTGGACGTTCGGCCCGCCGTAGACATCAACAATCACCGGATACTTCCGCTGGGGGTCAAAGTTTGCGGGCTTCAGCAGTTGGGCATACAACGTAGCTCCGTCCGGGGCTTTCAATTCCAGATACTCACGTTGGCCCAAAGTATATTCCCCCAGGTGGTTGGCGGGGGCATCGATGGTGGCGGCCAGCGTGCCGTTGGAATTCAGCAGGCGGGCCACCGGCGGAGTATCGGGCGTCGAGAAGCGATCGACCAGGAAGCGGCCGTCGGGCGAAAGGTCGAGTGTGTGCGAGCCCGGCTCCGCGGTGATTCGCTCCAGACCGCTGCCATCCAAGTGGATACGGTAAAGCTGCCTTTCGCGAGGGTCGGGGTTGGTGGCGGCAAAATAGAGCCAGTTTTCCTGCGGGTCCAACTGGAAAAGGGGATCGTCCTGAAAGATCGGCCGGTCCAGCATCCACGCGCCGCGGGTAATCTGCCGCACCAGCTTTCCCTCTGCCGTGTAGAGATAGGCGTGCTGCCAGCCGTCGCGCTCGGAAATCCACAGAAACTCGCGGCCGCCCTTCAAAAAGTGGGGAGAATCGAGGGAGTTCACCCAGTAAGGATCGTGTTCCACAAACAGCACACGGTCGTTCCCCGTCTGTAGCTCCCAGCGGTGCACGGCCGCGTCGGTTTGCGCCCGATTGAGCGCCAGGAAGCAGATAGCTCCGTTATCCGGCGTCCAGGTGAAGGTGGGCCCGAGGTATTCCACCTGTTTGGGGTCAGGAGTTAACGCGGCGGGTTGAGCAGATGGATCATCCACCGCCACCACGCGCAGCGAGGCGCGTGGGTTGGGATCACCCGCCTGCGGAAAGCGTTCATGAGTCAAACTTACGTGCGCCGAGAGATAATCGGTAATGGGATATTCGGGGACCGGGCCGTCGTCGAGCCGCAAGTAGGCGATGCGCTTGCCGTCCGGCGACCATTCGAAGGAGCGCGCCGTCGAGCGGTTGGCCATCTCCTCCTCATAAACCCAATCCAGCCGGCCATTGTAGATCGTGTCACTTCCGTCTTGAGTGAGTTGCAGGACGGCTCCGCTCCTCACCTCCGCCACGTAGAGATCATGCTTCTTCACGAAGGCAATCCGGTCACCCGCCGGGGAGAATGCCGGGACTTCCTTCGCCTCGCCATCCTGGGTCAGGCGCCGTAGCCCGCCGGTTTGGGGATCGAGCAACCACAGATCTTTTTCCCCCTCCATCAGGATCGCGTCACCACGGGGAGACCACTGGTAGGAATTGAGGTCGAGCTTTTCCTGACCAACAGCGGGATGAAAGATGACGGTCTCGGTATGGCTCCCCAGATCGTAGGCGCAAAGCGTGGAAACGCCTTCCTTCCCTTGCGACGACGGGCGGATGAAGGTCAACTGCTTTCCGCCAGGACGCCAACTGAGCGCGATGATTCCCGGCGCTACGACTCTGTCAGGGTGAATGACATCCTGAAGCGTCAACGGCTTCATGCCGGATTGCGCATCGAGCAAATGCAAACAGACAACCAAGAACCCCAAAAGGAAAATAGTCGCACGTTTCAAAGCAACTCTCCTTGAATAAAGGCTCGCCAGCGTCGTTGGGCAACGCCGCCTCAGTCCGCTGACCATTCTAACCGGGATTTCTCCCCCGCGCGGGTGCTGTCCTAATTTGGGGAACGACATACTTCATTCACCCTCTTGTCCAACCGCACAGACGCGCATAAGCCTTTATTCGCCACGAATGATGAAAATAACTCCCCTCCTGATTTAGGAGGGGTGGCGCGCCGAGCGCCGGGGTGGTTGTCTCCAGAAGCCCAAAAAATCAAGTCGCAATCAGCACCACCCCCTACCCCCTCCTCAACTGAGGAGGGAGGCATTTTCATAACCGGCTTCCCTGCGATTTTGTCGACCTCCCGGTAACCTGTCCTTGAGGTAGGCACTGGTTCGACCCGTGAGACGCAAAGAGGTTTGACCGTTACCCGGTTCCCCGCAAGGGGAAAACCGCGAGTAGCCGTAGGTGAAACCTACGGTACCGGTGTTAACAAGAACCTCTCGGCCCTGGCGGGGCCGGACCCTCCGCCCCCTTCAGGGTCGGTAAAATGGGTAGCGATGCGATCCGTGGGCGGCGGCCACAAAAAGTGTGCCCTTGCCCACAGCTACTTCAAAGGAATCCCCTTCGGGGTTACGATGGCGGCCGGCATGGAAGTAAATCGAACGGTTTGGGGAACCGCCTTCGAGGCGGCCCCACTCACCAAGCCACCCGCCTTGCGGGGTTATCTGACTGCTATTCGCTTTCTTTTCATAAACATCGTGGAAGGAAGAGCTTAACTCGTTTATTTTCATCAACATCGTGGAAAGGCGGAAGGCGGTTATTTGTTCTGTGTTTGTTTTCTGAAACTTAATGGAGTTTTGCCGCAATTCCTAACCCCCCCTTTTTTTATGACCCCCGCCACCGCAGAACCAGCTAAATACCTTAATTTCAATGATATAGGATTTTGTAAGGTCTTCGCAAATCGCCGTTAACCCCTTTTGTTTCTGGTAGGTCGCGGAAAGCTGCGCCCTTTTTTCTCCCCGGCTTTCCATATTTCAAGCTAACTGTATTTTTTTCAGTGAGATAAAGCTTTTTTGGCATTTTGGCGCTAAACAACTAACCCCTTTTTTTTCTAGTACATCGTGGAAAGCCGCGAAGCGGCAGTTATTAGTGGAGAGTGGGCAGTCAGCGGTCAGTTTTCAGCTATCGTCAACCGCCGATCCTGGCACCTGACACCCGACACCTTGTCCTTACTGCGCGAGTCCGCTCCGGCGCCAATCTCACTCTAATAGCCTATCGTTAAAGGCCGCCAGCGTTGAGGGAAATAATTGCAGATTTCCTGCCGGTCGGAAAAACCCGCCCATAAGAAGTTCTAATTGTTGCCCTATTTCCCACATGTAGGATTCCGTGGCGTGGGGTCGTGCATTTCCGAGCGCGTCGTAGGGGCGGTTCGCGAACCGCCCCTACTTCGTTCTGATCGGGACGGCAGGGCGACCGGTAATCAGCTTCACACCGCCTACAAAATCGTCAGAGAGCGACTGCCGCAGCAGCGGGCATTTCATCCCATGTTCGGCCGTCGAGTTCCCGCCCGGACTTCTTCTTTCGCGTCCCGCCCCACTGCTTGAAGAAAAATGGTACATTCGCACGCAGGCATTGATCGCGGATTTCCGACACCCATGCTGGGTCCATTGGTCGCGCGCCGGGCCCGGATTCACCACCCACAATCGCCCAATCGATATCCTCGAGATTCAGCGTAGGCAGCGGCCCTACGAGCGGTTCGAGCGATAGAAATTTGACCCTTGCCCGAGTCTGACGGAGATGGTCAATGCGGAATTTATAACTCTGATTCTCGACGCTGACACCCATCCAGATATGGGGCCCCCAGGGCAGGATTGGCGAGAGTTCCACCAAGCGCTCCGATCTCTTTGTCAGGACTTGATAACGATGCCAGTCGGCCCGGCACATCACTTCGAAAGCTCGGAGGATAAATTCCACGGGCACAGCTTTGTGGAATAGGTCGCTCATGGAATTGACGAAGATGGTCTGGGGCTTCTTCCACTTCAGAGGCAATTCTAAGGCGTTCTCGTGGAGGGATAGATCAAAGCCCCTCGCGTAATTGGGTTGGCCCATGGCCTGAAGACGCAGCGCCATCCGTTCTGCGTAGCAATGCTTGCATCCGGGGCTGATCTTGGTGCAACCTGTGAGCGGGTTCCATGTGGATTCCGTCCATTCAATTGTGGAGTTCGTCGCCATAATCCACTTCGCCCGGTCGGCCAAAACGTCGAATGAAGTTTGAGCCAGCGGCTTTCTTAATCATTAGAAAAGCTCACGCTGGCCGCGAGGGCCGATGCGCTTGATTTTCCGCCAAAAGTCATTGCCCCTGGGATTTTTGCTTGCGAACAGCAAGTAATAAAGCAATCTGTTCTGGTCCGTCTTTACCGGAATCCAATCGGCATCGACCGCGAGGTACCCCAGCGATCCCAAATTGGCCAAATACTCCTTGGCGATTTCTGCGCACACCTGATCAAACGATGTCAGGGATTGCTGATAGCGCTCCTTCCACCTCGCGCTTCCCATGAACCGGTCGAGTGCATTCGCATCAATCTGAGTATATTGGTGGAGGTTCATGCGGATTCCCATGCCCTCTGGGAAGTTTATGATTAAATCGATCTGACGACCTGTCGTCAGCCTCCGGATTGCTTCAAATGAAATCTGGGAAATCCCGGTAGGGTCGATGAAGGCAAGTCCCAACCCCTCGTAGGGCAGGCTTGCTTGTTCTATTGTGTCGTTGCAATCGCCGGGAATCATTTTCGTTTTTTCCCATTTGTCCGGCGCGCATTTTTTCGCCCTTGCACCAAGGGCTTCAAAACAACCCTGGTCCATTTCGAAGAAGAAGTATTTTGCAAAATCAAACCCCACAAGTGCGACTAAAGGCGAGCCATCTATTTCCTTTTGCGTCTCACGTATGAGACATCTGCCTGGGCCCGCGAACAGGTCGACATAGTACAGTCTCCCGCCCCACTTGTTTTTCATTCCTACCGAAAAGATTTTCAGGTAGCGTTCCAGATAGTAGAGTTTGTCCTCGGCCCAAGTACCACTGCCGCGAACTGCCAAACCATCCTTCCCAAAGATATCCCGGTCAGCCATATTGCTTGCCATGTTTATAACATACTTTTCATCGCGGGGCCGGATTGACGGGACTTAACCTTGCTAGAGCACCTCGCTTACCGCTTAATTGTAAGCGAATAAAAAGCGAAGCTACAATATTATCCTCCGAATCAGGTCGCACCCGTGGTTCACTCCGTTCTGCCCACGCATTTCGCCTGGCGCATCCCGATGGGCAGGCAGAGAGGACGGGAAGGAGGAGGGGATTCCTCACTTCGCCGGGGCGGATTTATCCCCTGCCTCTGCGCACACCTGCATCCACTTGAGGGTGGGAGTTTTGAGGAACAGTTCGACGATATGAGGGTCAAACTGCTTTCCGCCGCACCGCTCGATTTCTGTCCTCGCGGCGTCAAATCCCGGGCCTTTGCGATAGGACCGGTCGGTCGTCATGGCGTCCTGAGTGTCGGCCACCGCAAATAGCCGTGCCCCGAGCGGAATCTCAGCGCCTTTCAGGCCATCGGGGTAGCCCGTCCCGTCAAAGCGTTCGTGGTGATGCCGCACAATGGTGCTGGCCGGGCGCAAGAAGGGAATGCGCTTGAGGATTTCGTCACCGGCATGGGGGTGCTTGCGCATCTCGACCCATTCTTCCGCGGTGAGCTTGGCGGGCTTGAGGAGAATCGCGTCAGCAACGGCGATTTTTCCGATATCGTGCAGCAAGGCGCCTTGTTCGAGCGAAGGCAAAAGCGCCGGTGGGTAACCTGCCCGCCGCGCCAGGTAGCGCGTGTAGGCGCGCACGCGCAGGGAGTGCGAGAACGTCTCGTGTTCGCGCGCATCAAGCGCCGCCACCAGAGCTTCCAAAGTCATCTGGTAGTTGGATTCGAGTTCGCTCAAGGCCACCTCGAGGTCGCGCGTGCGGCGTTGAATGCTGGTTTCAAGCGAGCCCTTGTATGCTCGCGCCTGACGCGCCGCCACCAGGCGCTCAAAAGCGCGCGCCACACAACGCGTTACCTCTTCCACCGTCAGGGGTTTTAGCAAAAAGTCAGAGGCGTGCATGCGCAGCGCTGCAATGACCGTCTCAACCTGAATCTCTCCCGTCACCAGAATAAACCCCACGTCCCAACGCGTTTGTTGCGCCATGGATAGAAGGTCGAGCCCGGAGGCGCCGGGCATCCACACGTCGCACACGATGAGGTCGAAATCACCGCTCTCGATCGATTCCAGGGCGCAGGCGGCATCGGCGGCCTCGGCCACCTGGGCGGTGACGGGCCTCAGGGCCTCACGGAAAAACATACGTACAGAAGGTTCGTCGTCCACGACAAGAACCTTCGGAAAAAATCGGGGAAGCATAGGTTTCCTCAGCGCACATCTTTTCTCACTCGGGTCAGCACGGAGATTCTGGCCTTGGAGAGAGTCTACCCATAGGGTTGAATCGGCCTTGTCCGCGAACCCTTTAGCCGCAACGCTATTCATTTAAGAGGCCAAAAAAACTGGTTTCTAACATACTCCTGAAGGCCTCCTTCGGGGCGAGAAGCGGGGAGCTGGCAGCCGACAGCTAACAGTAAGTTCGCCCCCGTTGGAGGAACCGCTCAGTACACCTATATTCTGCTGGAACCGGAAAGATTGAGAATTCGAGCCCTCTCCCCTCGCGGGGAACCTGGGAACGGTCAAACCTCTTCGAGTCTCACTGGTGGAACCAGTGGCTTACCTCTGGGACAGTCAAAACTCACTCACCTCGTCCCCGCGAATCCTTCTTTAAGATTTCCTCAACCTTTGCGCCCTTCCTGCCGAAATAAGATGTGATTAATGAAGGCGAGGCCTTCATGAGAGAGTCAAGACCGGCGCCAGAACCGGAATTTGCCTCTCCTAGTGACGCTGGTAGGGCCGAACGTTGTTGGGCCCTCGGAAAAGGTGAGAAAATGCGAGTCCTCATAGCGGAAGACGACAAACCGGTGGCCAGTTTCGTACAGAAGGGACTGGAAGCCGAGCAATATGCCGTGGACATTGCCCAGGACGGGGATGAAGCGCAGTTCATGGTCAGCCAATTCGACTATGATGTGGCGGTCCTGGACTTGACCCTGCCGCGGGTGGATGGGTTGGATGTCCTCAAGCACATCCGCGAAAACCGGCCGGCTTTGCCCGTCCTTATTCTAACGGGGCGCAACCGCGTGGAAGACCGGGTGAAGGGGCTGGACCTGGGAGCCGACGATTACTTGACCAAACCCTTTTCGTTCACCGAACTCTCCGCCCGGGTTCGAGCGCTCTTACGCCGGGCATCAATGCCCGCGGAGATTGCGCTGCGGGTAGGCGACCTGGAATTGAATCGCGTGGAACGGACGGTGAAACGCGCCGGGAACGCCATCGTCCTTACCCCCAAAGAATTCTCTTTGCTCGAGTACCTGATGCGCAACGTCGGCCGTTGCGTGACCCGCGCCATGATCATCGAACACGTCTGGAATCTTTCCTTCGATACGATGACCAACGTGGTGGACGTTTACATCAATTACCTGCGGAAAAAGGTGGATCAGGCCTTCGAGCGCAAACTGATTCACACCATTCGGGGGGTAGGTTATCAAATTGGGGACGAGGCCTGAGGGAACCAGTAATCGGGTGATCGGGCGATCCGGTGATCGGCTGACCATTCTATCGGGCTACGCTCGTGGGGTGAAAAAATGGAAGATAAGAAGCAAATATTAAGTCACGGGAAACCGCTAGAGGAAGGTCATGTAGAATTGGCACAGAGTTCTTCTTTTTCACCCGATCCCCCGAACCCCCGATCACCCGATCTGTTTACCCGGCCCCCCGATAACCCGGCCTGTTCACGTGATCACGCGATCACGCGATCACCCGATTCCGAGCACTGCCGCGAATGCCTCGCGGCCATGGCTCATCGCCTGGCTCAGCCCATGACCGCACTGCGCGGAGGCATCGAGTTGGGCCTGATGGGAAAACGCACAGCGGCGGATTACCGATCCCTGCTCGAGCAATCGCTGCAACTCTCCGACACGATGGTGCAGTTGATTGTATCCATGCGTGACCTCGGCGAGTCGAGCGCACAGGGGGGGGCCAACCAATGCGTCCTTCTGGAAGCGGCGGCCACGGAAGTCCTGGCGGAAATGGAGGGTCTGGCCGAATCCCGGGAACTCCGTCTGCAACTCAACCCAGAGGGAACAGTGAAGGTTTGCACGAATCCAGATCGCCTTCGCGAAGCGCTCCAGAGTCTGCTGGCTTGGGTCATCCAGAACAGCGCCGGCGGGGGCGTCATCGCCATGCAAATTTCGGCGTCGGAGGGGGAAGCTCAAGTGTTCGTATCGCCCCCGCGATTGGACATGCAGTATCTTCAGATCAAAATACTTGAAGAATTCACCAACCCCGGCTTGCTCTTTTCTCATGCCACCAAGAAGGGCGCGCTGGGATGGGCTATCAATCAGCGCCTTCTGGACGGCCTGGGAGGCAAGCTCGAAATTCTGACCGACGGCCCGGATGCCGGATGCATTCTTGTCCGCTTTCCCTTGGCCCCGCAATCTGAAGTGGGGAATCCCTCATAAGGTTTTTCTTTTCCCAAAGGGGTTAGCTGGCGACTCGGAGTTGATCGTGGAATTTTGCTGCCCCTTTAACTTAGAGGAATTTAACCCTGGTTTCATGCCCATCTAAGAATGTCATGGCAGGAATAGAGCCTACCCAGCGAGGAAATGATGATTACCAGCGCCCTCAATGCCGACCGGAAAGGCCGCCTTTCCACCATCGTCGCCAGCCCCGACGCGCTCTTGCGCAGGCGCGTCTTGCAGCAATTGGCTGCGCGCAGTTGCTTCGCGGAGGAAGCCTGCGGCGGCGCCGAGGCTCTCGCCTTAATAGAGGAAGGCGTCTGCCGGACTCTGCTGCTCGATCAATTCCTGCCTGACTTAGATGCGGGAGAACTTGTCGTCATGATCCACGCTCGCCACCCGCAGGTAGAGATTCGCATGCTCGACTCCCAGGGGGAGAAGGGAGCCGGCGGTGGCGGCCTGGGTTTGCACCCGGACGCGAGTGAAATGTTCCGCCTGCTCCAGAATTCCCGCGAACCGCGCATTCCCACGGAACTCTCCCACCCGCTTGAGCGCCTTGCGCCACCTTCCCTGGCGTCCACAGAGGACATTGAAGCCCTGCCCGGCATGACGGGCCACAGCCCATCCCTGCACCGGGTTTATCGCTTGACCCGGCTGGTGGCCCCGCGGCAAACCACGGTTTTGCTAACGGGCGAGACGGGAACCGGCAAGGAACTGGTGGCGCGCGCCCTGCACGCGTTGAGCCCGCGGCGGGAGCGGCCGTTCGTGGTCATCAACTGCGCAGCCATCCCGGAGCCTTTGCTGGAAGCCGAACTGTTCGGTTACAACCGCGGGGCGTTCACCGGAGCTTTCCAGTCCCGCGTGGGGCGCATCCAGATGGCGCATGGCGGCACCGTGCTCCTCGACGAAATCGGCGACCTTCATCTCTCGATGCAAGCCAAGCTCCTACGCTTCTTGCAGGAAGGCGAAGTCCAGCGGCTGGGCAGCTCTGATACCATGCGCGTTGACGCTCGCGTTATCGCGGCCACCAACGCCGGCCTTACTCGCCTGGTCAAAGAAGGACGCTTCCGCGACGACCTTTATTACCGGCTGGCGGTGTTTCCCATTGAGATCGATCCCCTGCGTCTGCGCCGCGAAGACATCGCGCCCTTGAGCGAGGGATTCCTCGATTTCTTCTCCCAGGAAGCGCACGCTCCCGCCAAGATCTTTTCACCGTCGGCGGCGAGGGCTCTCGAACAATATTCATGGCCGGGGAATGTGCGCGAGTTACGCCAGGTCATCGAGCGCGCTTTCATTCTGGCAGAGGAACAGAGGGAACTTAAGCCCGAACACTTCCCGTGGGGGGCAGGAGAATTTTCTTCTGAGAGAAATCTTAGAACTTCGGCCTAGAGTTGGCACACCCCGTGCTTCCGAGGCATATTGCCATGCAGACTTTGCCCGTTGATCGGCAAAAAAAGCTCGCTCCACCCGATGGCTCCCCGCGCTCAGCGCGGCGAGCTTTGGCGGCCGCCTTCGCTTCCTTTACGCAGACGGCCGGGGCGCTCGAATCAACCTATACGAAGCTGCAAGCGGAAGTCAGCCGGCTACGGCACGAACTCGAGACCAAAAATCGCAGCTTGGCACAAAGCTTGGAAGAGAACCAGCGCATGCGCACTTACTTGGCCAGAATCGTGGAAGGCTTGCCCTGCGGCGTCCTGGTATTCGACAGTAGAATGAATTTGCGCGTGATCAACCCGGCGGCGAGCCGGTTGCTCAATACGGGTAGCGAAGACCTTCCCTCGCCTGAAGCCTCCGTCCCTCGCTTCTTGGGATCCTTGACTGCCGCGCTTCCCAAGGAAGATTTCAGCCATGAACAGGAATGGGTTGTGGAGGGTGCGCAAGGCGAGCGGACGATCGGCGTGACGCGAGCATGTTTCCAGGCGATAGGGTCTGGCGACGACTCCATCTTCACCCTGCGCGACCTGACGGAGGCCAAGCAACTTGAACGGGAGCGCGAGGTTTCGCGCCGCACACAGGCGTTGGCGGAGGTTGCTACCCTGCTCGCCCATGAGATTCGAAACCCCCTGGGTAGTCTGGAGCTGTTTGCCGGGCTCCTGGCGGATGCATTGGCAAACCAGGCCGAGTTGCAACCATGGATTAATCATGTCCAGGCAGGCCTGCGGTCATTGGCCGCGACGGTAAACAACGTCCTGCATTTCCACAGTCAACCGTCGGCGCAACTTCTTACCGTAGACCTGCTTCGGCTCGTCGGGGACACGGTGGAATTCTTTCGGCCGCTGGCCCGGCAGAAGGAAATGCAAATCGAGTGGCGGGCGCCCAGGGGCCCAGTTACCATCCTGGCCGACCCATCGCGACTCCAGCAGGCATTCTTTAATCTGGCGCTCAATGCCTTTCGGGCGATGAAACCGGGCGGGAAGCTTTCCGTCAGCGTCTGCCGGCGCGAAAAGATTTCCCACCCCACGGCCGCCGTGGCTTTTGCGGACCAAGGAGTGGGCATCCGCGCGGAGAATCTGGAAAAGATATTTGAGCCGGGATTTACTACCCAATGCTCCAGCCCGGGGTTGGGTTTGGCGGTGACCCGTAAGGTTGTCGAGCAACACGGCGGCACGATTCAAGTGGAAAGCCGTGAGGGGCAGGGAACTATTTTCACACTCGAGCTTCCCATTGAAGGAGTTGAGGAATGAATCAAGTTCTGGTAGTGGACGACGAAGCGGCCATGCGCGCAGCGCTGGAAGCGAATTTCCGCCGGCAGGGGTGGAAAGTGACGACGGCCGGAGGAACCAGCGAAGCGTTAGAGCGTTTCCGCCTGGCGCCTTGCCCGCTGGTGGTTACCGATATGCGGATGCCGGATGGCGACGGCTTGCGCGTCATGCAAGGAGTGCGCGCCCTGGCGCCGGAGACCGCGGTGATTTTCCTGACCGCCTTCGCCAATGTGCCGGAGGCCGTAAATGCCATGCGGGAAGGCGCTTGCGACTACCTGATCAAGCCCGTCTCCTTCGAGCAATTGAAGGAATCGGCCGCGCGCGTTCTGGGTTCACGCATGGCCAGGAGCCCGGCCCCAAGCAATGGAGAGTTTATCGGCACTTCGGCGGTTACCCAACGGCTGATTGAGCGCACCCGGCAAGTGGCGCGCACCGATGCGGACATCCTCCTGGAAGCGGAAAGCGGCACGGGCAAGGAACTGCTTGCGCGACTGGTGCATCGTTCCAGCCCGCGCAGCCAGCGGCCCTTCGTGGCGGTAAATTGCGCGGGATTTCCTGACACGCTGCTGGAGAGCGAGTTGTTCGGACACGTGCGCGGCGCTTTTACCGGGGCAATGACGTCAAAGGCGGGGAAATTTGAACTGGCTCACACCGGCACCCTGCTGCTCGACGAGATTGGCGAGATGCCCCTCAGCTTACAGCCGAAACTGCTGCGGGTGTTGCAGGAACGCGAAATCGACCGCTTGGGCGACACCCGCCCCCTGGCTATCGATGTGCGCGTGATCGCCACCACCAACCGCCCCTTGGCAGCGATGGTGGCGGAAGGAAAATTCCGCGCTGACCTGTTCTTCCGGCTCAACGTAATTCCCCTCTCGCTTCCGCCCTTGCGTGAACGCAGCGAAGACATTCCGGATCTGGTCAATCACTTCGTGCGCAAATACGCTTCGGCCTCCCGCTCCAACGTCGTGGGGTTTTCGCCGGAACTTCTGGAACGCCTCCGGGCGTACGATTGGCCTGGCAACGTACGCGAGCTCGAAAACTTTGTGCGCCGCGCTTTGGTGCTGGCTCCCGGTCCCGTGGTGGGGCTGGAACTCCTTCCCGAAGCCGGTTTTCAGAACGACGATCTCTATCTGGGAGGAATTGAGCCGGGGCTGACCTTGCGCGAACTGGAGCGCACTCTTCTGGAAAAAACGCTGGATGCGAACGGGGGCAATCGCACGCGTACGGCGGGGATGTTGGGCGTCAGCCTGCGCACCGTGCGCAATAAGATTCGCGAATTCGGCCTGCCTCCCCGGAGGACTGCATGAATTGGATGGAATCTTCCACCATGAGCCGCGTGGAGCATTTCCTGGACCTGGTGACGTTTCGTCACGAGCTGATTTCCAGCAATCTGGCGAACGTTGATACCCCGGGATATCGCACCCAGGATGTCGATTTTGAAAGCGAGATGAGGCGCGCCGATCAGCGCCTGGAAGGCGATCCCGTTTCGCCCCATGTGCAGGAAGTAAAGGGCTTGATCGAACGCCCCGACGGCAACAATGTGAGCCTGGATCGCGAGACCCTGGCTCTGGCACAAGTTCAGCTTCAGTACCATGCCGGCGTGGAGTTGCTTCGCAATGAAATCCATATGGTCCAGTCGGCGATCAATGAAGGGAAATAAAACATGAACCTCTTTGGAGTTCTTGATATCAATGCATCTGCCCTGACCGCCGAGCGCGAGCGCGCGGAAGTGGTGGCCAGCAACATGGCGAATGCTGAGACCACGAGCACGCCCGGTGGCGGCCCCTACAAGAGACAATTGGTGGTTTTTGGGACGGAGCAGCCCGGCCGGGGCAAGTTTGCCCAAACCTTATCGCGCTTCGGTGATCTGCATGCGCGGGGAGTAAAAGTAGAGAGGGTGGTCCAGGACACGGCCCCCGCCGTGCGCCGGTACGAGCCTGGCCATCCGGATGCGGATGCCGACGGGTACGTCTCCTTCCCGAACATCAATCCCGTGGAAGAAATGGTCAACTTGATGGGGGCGGCGCAGGCATATCAGTTGAACGTGGGGGCGGTACAGGCCACCAAAGCGATGATCTCAGAGACGATTCAAATTCTCACGTAGCGCCGCCCTTCAGGGCGGCACATGCCGGGTTCAAGCCCGCCGCTGCTTGTGACGGCACAGCAGAAGGGACATAGCTGTGGGCAACACAATTTCAGGTCTACCACAAATCGACTGGGGAAACGTCCAACTGGACGTTCGCCAGCCGTCCACCGACCGCTCGGATTTCTTCCAGACGCTGGAAGGCGCCATGGATAAGGTCCAAGAGATGCAATCCGGGGCGGACCAGCAGGTGGCAAGTGTGCTGCAAGGTAACGGGCAGGATCTCCATTCGGCCATGGTAGCTGTGGAGAAAGCGGACCTCACTTTTCAGATGATGATGCAGGTGCGCAACAAGATTGTGCAGGCGTACCAGACGATTTCCCAGATGCAATTTTAGGTAGCTAAACCATGCCGGTGAATGCGGAGCAAGTAACCAATCAAATCGTCGCCTTCGTGCGGGGCCTCACCGCGCGTCAGAAGATCACGATCGTACTGGGAGCCGCCGCCGTGGCGGTAACAATCTGGGTGTTCGTCACCTTACTGGATAAGGCAGACTACAAAACCCTCTACTCCGGACTCGCCCCGAATGATGCGCAGTCCTTGTCGCATCGGTTGTCGGAAAAGAATATTCCTTATCAGTTGTCGAGCGACGGGACCAGCATCCTTGTCCCCGCCGACCAGCTTGACAAAGTTCGGCTCGATTTGGCGGCGGAAGGGATGCCACAGACCGGCCGGCTGGGGTTCGAGCTCTTCGACAAGCCCAATTGGGCGGGTAGCGACTTTGCGGAAAAGGTGAACTACCAGCGGGCACTGGAAGGCGAACTGGAGCGAACCATTCAAACCCTGGGGGAAATTGAGGCGGCGCGGGTACACCTGGTGCTGCCCCAGGAATCCCTATTTACGGAGCAGGAACGCGAGGCAAAGGCCTCTGTGGTTATTAAGCTTCGCGCCGGGCGGCTGGGCGATGAAGCCCAGGAAGCAATCACTCACTTGGTGGCCAGTGCGGTGGACAACTTGAAGCCCGAAAACGTGACGTTGATTAACGCGGATGGGGGGGTGCCGATCCTGGCGCACGGCGGCGGCCAGGCAAGCCGGCCGCGATCTTGGGCGGAATTTGAAACGGCCCTCGCGCAAAAGGTCGTCACCACTCTGGAACCCGTCGTGGGGCCGGGAAAAGCTCGCGCCAACGTCACCGTGGAGTACGACCTCGCCACCAGCGATAGCATGTCGGAAACCTTCGATCCGAACGGGGCCGTAGTCCTGACGTCCCAAATATCGGAGGAACGCGTGGGTGAAAGCGATGCGCAAGGCACTCCCGGAACCACCTCCAATGTCCCGGGAAAGCAGCCCGCCGCTGCGGCGAAGCCGGCTGCCCCTGCCGATTCCGAGACGCAGGGCCTCCACACCGAAAACAAGACGTTCGCCGTAAGCAAGACCATCCGTCACTCGGTGCTGCCGGCCGGAACTCTCAAGCGCATTGCCGCTGCCGTGCTGGTGGACGACGCGACAGAAACCAAGGATGAAAATGGCCAGAAAGTGCAAACGCGGCGGAAGCGCACGCCGGAGGAAATGAAGCAGATTGAGGAACTGGTAACGGCGGCGATCGGGGTCGACGCCACGCGCGGCGACAAGGTGGCGGTGGAGAATCTTTCGTTTCAGACCTTACCCTTCGAGACTCCTGCTCCCCCAACTCTCACCGAGCGTGTACTGCCCATTGTGGACAAGTGGATTAACGTGATCCGGTACGGAGCGCTCATCCTTCTATTTTTGCTGATTTACATGCTGGTCCTGCGTCCCATCAAGCGCCAAATCGTAACGACCTTCCAAGAGCTTCCTAAACAATTGGGAATGGCGAAAGGCCATCGGGAGGCTCTAGCAGGAAGTGCGACCGGTTTGCCCGGAAAGAAGGGCGAAGATACCGCCAATCTTGAGGCGTCGCTCCAGCAGTTGGAGGATTCTCCGAATGAAACCAAGCAAGCGGTCCTGTTGAAGAAGAACCTATTGGAGAAGGTCAAGAAAGAACCTGCGACAGCCAGCCGCTTGATTCAGAATTGGATGCGGCAGGAGGGTAAATCATGACGGCAGCCGCGGAAACTGCGAAAACCCCCTCGAATGAGAACTTGTCGGGGATTCGCAAGGCAGCCATTCTCCTTGTCCTTTTAGGCGACGAAGCCGCCAGCTTGGTCTATAGAAACCTTCCGGAAGAAGATTTGCAAATACTTACTGAGGAGATCTCCGAACTCCAGTACATTTCTCCTGAGACCGGCGCCCAAATCCTTCAGGAATACTATCGCTTGACGGTTACCGAGGAGTATCTCGCGCAAGGCGGGTCCGATTACGCCCGGACGCTCCTGGTGAAAGCCTTCGGGGAGGACGGGGCGAAGCACTTGCTCCAGCAGGTGGCGAGCTATCAGGAAGCCCGCGCTACAAACCTGGACTCCCTGCGACGGGCCGACCCACAGCAACTTGTGATGTTCGTGGAAGGCGAGCATCCGCAAACTATTGCGCTGGTTCTGGCACACCTGGGGTTGAAGCCGGCGTCAGATATACTCCTGCTTCTACCCGAAAAGACGCGCGCGGAAGTGGTGCGGCGGCTCGCCGAAATGCATCAGTTCTCGCCCGAGATGGTCCAGAAAATATCGGTGGTACTCAACAAGAAACTCAAGGCCTTGGGGGAACAGAACCGCCGCGCATATGGCGGCATCAAGGCCGTCTCCGAAATGCTCAACCAGGTTGAACCCGGCACCGTCAAAACCATCCTGGAGACAATTGAGCAGGATGATCCCAAGCTGGCCCTCAGCATTCGCAATTTGATGTTCACCTTCGAGGATTTCCTTTCTGTTCCGGAGAGCAGCATGCGTGAGCTTTTGAGTCACTTGGACAAGAAGACATTGGCGACGGCTCTCAAAGGATCCTCTGAAGACATGAAGAATCACGTTTTCAAAACCATGTCATCCCGTGCTTCACAGATGTTGAAAGAGGACATGGAGGCGCTGGGGCCCGTGCGCTCCCGGGAAGTGGCCACGGCTCAGCAAGAAATCGTGCAACAGGCCCGCAAGCTCGAGGCGGATGGGAAATTAACTCTGAAGAGCTTTGGGGATGACGCGTATGTTGTCTAATTCTGACCCTCCCACCAACGGAACTGAAACGCAGGCACAAGCGTATGTTTATCCGGCTCCCATGGTTCCCGGGACCGCGGCGAATCCGTCTTCGTCCGGCGGCAATCCTTCCACCTTGGAACGCCTCTGGACTCCTGATGGCAAGCCGCCCGGTCCGCCGCCAGTCAGCGAAGATCAGATCCGAGCAAGGGAAGCGCGCGCCCGAAAAGAAGGTCGGGATGAAGGGCTGGCACACGGATTGGCAGAATTTGAGAAAAAGATGGCAGGCGAGAAGCAATCGTTGGTTCAGACGGTTCGCGAATTCACCCGCGAGCGAGAAACCTACTTTCAACGGGTGGAAGCGGAAGTGGTGGGATTGGCCGTGGCCATAGCCCGGAAGATTTTGCACCGGGAAGCTCAGGTTGACCCCTTGCTTCTGGCGGGAGTAGTACGCGTCGGGCTCGACAACGTCGCCACCGGGACGCACGTTCGGTTGCGAGTTCACCCTGACCAAATTCAAGCTTGGCGGGAATTCTTCTCCCAGCAGCCTGACTTACGGTCGCTTCCCGAATTGATGGGCGATGCCGCGCTCGGGTTGGGCCGCTGTATGCTGGAAACGGAATTGGGTTCCACCGACCTGACGCTCGAAACTCAACTCAAAGAAATCGAACAAGGCTTTTTTGATTTGCTGGCCCAAAGGCCAAAAGAGCCGTGAGGAGCGATGAGTGACGGGTGACAACCAAGAAAACAGCGTCTGCTCTTCACTCGTCACTAGATTTTATGAAGAATCCTTCGCTACTTGCCCCCTACTTCCGGCGCTTGGAAAGTCTCTCGACGGCACGTTGGTATGGCCGGGTCACGAAAGCCGTGGGACACATTGTGGAGTCGGAGGGACCCTTCTGCTCACTTGGCGAGTGTTGCGAGGTTTCTGGACCCGGCGGCGAACCCCATGCGGGAGAAGTGGTGGGGTTCCGGGGCAGTACCGTCCTCTCGATGCCCTTAGAAAGGCTGAGTGGCATTCGCTATGGGGATCGCATCGCTACCTGGGGCGCCAAGCCGACGCTGCGGGTGGGAGATGAGTTATTGGGCCGCGTAATTGACGGCCAGGGCAAGCCCCTGGATTCGCGGCCGGATTATATGGCCAGAGAGGATTGGCCCCTGCACGCTCTCGGACCGTTGCCGCTCGACCGCCTGTCGATTCGTGAACCTTTGGGCTGCGGGGTGCGTGCCATCGACGCTTTCCTAACCTGCGGGCGCGGCCAGAGAGTGGGCGTTTTCGGGGGTAGCGGGGTGGGGAAGAGCACTCTGCTTGGATTGATGGCCCGGGGGAGCTCCGCCGATGTGACGGTTATGGCGCTGGTGGGAGAGCGCGGCCGCGAAGTGCGAGAGTTCCTGGAAGGAACCCTTGGGGAAGAAGGCAGACGACGCTCGGTGGTGGTGGTGTCCACATCCGACCAATCGCCTCTGTTGCGTATCCGTGCGGCACTGGTAGCGACCACCGTCTCTGAATACTTCGCCATGAAGGGCAAAAATGTATTGCTAGTCGTCGATTCCTTGACGCGCTTCGCCATGGCGCAACGCGAGATTGGCTTGGCAGCCGGTGAGCCTCCTACGGCGAAAGGCTATACTCCGTCAGTATTCACCATGCTGGCGCAGCTCATTGAACGGGCCGGGCACTTTAACGGTGGGAGCATCACCGCTTTTTACACCGTGCTCATGGAAGGGGATGACCAGCAGGACCCTCTCGTGGATGCCGTTCGAGCACTGCTTGACGGTCACATTGTTCTTGATCGCCGCCTCGGCGCGCAAGGCCACTACCCTGCCATCTCCATTCTCGATAGCCTGAGCCGGTTGATGCCTTCGGTTTGTCGTCCGGAACACCTGGAAAAGGCGCGGCGGGTGCGCAAACTCCTGGCGGCCTATACCGCCTCGGAAGACCTGATTCGAGTCGGTGCCTACCAAAAGGGTCTTGACCCGGTTCTGGACAAAGCCATTGAGGTTATCCCGGCGTTAAACAAATTTCTTCAGCAGCGGGGGGATGAAAAGACGTCCCTAAGCAGCACCCTGGCGGCCCTCCAGGCGCTGCCCGGCTGAAGAATTTTGGATTTTAGATTTTGGATTTTGGATTGAACAACCTGCTGAACAATATTGGATCTTGGGTTTTGAATTTTGGATTAAACAACCGAGGGAAGCGCAATCTTGAATCTCGAATTTTGAATTAAGGATCGTGTGCGGCCAGCCAATGCCGCAGAGTCTCAAATTAGCTATGGTGCGCTACCAGCATCAGTCGAAAGCGGGATGCGCTCCCGGCGTTGTTCAATCCAAAATCCAAAATCTAGAATCCAAAATGCAGTGTTCCTATGCCCTTCCGCTTCTCTCTACAAGCCGTGCTCCGTTTTCGTGAGAGTTTCGAGCGGCGCGAGCGCCAACGGCTTGAGGCCATCACTCGCGAAGTGCTTAAGGCGCAACAGCAGCGGGAGCAGGCGAAACTGGATCGAGCCAATGCCCTGGATCAAATGCAGAAGAAACTCCACCAGGGCATGAACGCAGCGGAAATGCAATTTGAGTTGGCCTGCGACCGAGCCCGCGTACGCCGAATCGCCGCGGTGAACGACCACCTTACCAAGCTTGAGGACTTGCGGCGCCGCCAACTCGAGATCTTTCGCAAAGCCCAGCAGCAGCGTAAGATTCTGGAGAACCTCCGAGACCGTCAGCTCGCCGCTTATCGACTGGTTCAGACCCGGCGAGAGCAACAGCAGATGGATGATAGGTTTCTCATCACGCATGCCGGGCGATATTTCAGTTCGTAGTCACCCAGCGATGTGCGACCCTTTACCCGCGAGTAGACCTCCGGGCATGATCTCCCGAGAGCACGGCCCCGTGGTTGTCGCGGTACTGTCCCGACGAGTCTGAATTCTCGCTAGCCCGGACTTCCCACCACGTTTGGACGATGCTGCAAGGGTGGGGCTAAACGGGCTGCGGAAAAATCATACAATGCTGTCATCCTGAGCCCATTCGCTGTCATTCTGAGCGCAGCGAAGAATCTCGCTCGGAGCATTTTCAAGGCAAGGCGAGATTCTTCGCCACCGCTGCTCCTCTGCAGAAACTCGGCGCGTAAGTCCTAGGAATTCAGCAGGCGTAGCGCGGAGCTGTTCTTTAGGTCCGCGGCACGTCCCCGATGGACAAGGAAAAGCCGCGGACCTAAAAAACAGCTCCGCACTACCCTTCCTCGGCCCGAGTTCCTGCCTATGATGGGCAGCCGCAAGGCTGTCAATGCTCAGAATGAGAGCGTTTTCGAGTTTTTCCGCAGCCTGTAAAGTCCCCCCTTCCAGACTTGTGGTGAGAAATCCCGGCTAGTGAATTAGTTTCCGGTATCGACGCGGGTCGGCATTATCTGCGATTCTTACCAGGAATTGCCCAGTCAGTCGGCAAACCTTTCCCGGCCCGACACTTTTTCCTCTCCGAACTTCCTATCCTCCAGGTTCGGCACAGACCCAGAAAACTTTAATTCCTAAAGAGTTCCGTGCTCTCCGCATATTTCCCGAACCAATTTCGCGTTTGGTGGTGCTCATGCTCCTTGGTTGGCGGCCAACGATTTTATGGAAACCCTTCAGGTCCAATCCGGCAACGCGATAGCACCCACGCTACCCGGCTCGACAAGCGTGAGTGTCACGCCCATCGGGGACGAGTCATTCGCCTTTACACTTGGCCGTGCTCTCGAAGGCAGACCAGAACCGGGTCAGGCTGGGTCTTCGATCGCCCCCAAAGCGTCTCCTGCATCGCCGCGCGGAAAAGGGGATGCGAGCGGCGCCTCCGATTCATCTTCGATGGCGAGCGTTTTCTCCAATTGCTTCGTCACAAATATGGTTCAACCCGCTCCGATCGTCGCCCTCAGCTCCGATGCCGCGGAGTCCGCCGCCAGCCTTTCAAGCCCGGAATCTACCTCGGATTCAATGCTCAACTTCGCTTCGAGCCTCAACACCGCCGCTGGCAGGATGAGCGCCAACACGGGAACAATCTTTGCCCCGGCAGCCATGGTGGGGGTTGTGGCACCCGGCGCATTCTCTCCGCGAGCGGGCCAGAGCGTTGGGGCGGTGGGAATCGTCAAGACTGGGGCGTCGAGTTCCGCCGCGCGCATGCAGGGCCAATCCGCAATTCAGACCGGCGGTCTTGTCTCGACGCCGGGGAAAGACTCATCGGAGCCCACGGCCAGCGCCCAACCCGTAATCACACCAACTTGGTTTCCAGGGCTGCAAGACAATCCCCTTCCTAGCCAACCTGTAGAGCAGCAGGGTGGAGTGGAGCAATCCGAATTGAAGCCAGTGCGAGCCTCAAGTCCGCTGACGACGCAAGAGCCTGGGGCCGGTCAGGGAACGCAGACTTCACCTGGTTTAACAGATTCATGGCCACAATTGGGACAACTTAGCCCCGCGGAGTTGGAAGTTGCCCCTGTGTCCGGCCCGGAGGCAAACGATTCTTCCACTTCGATCTTCGCAGCCGGTTATCCGGCGCCGGCCGAATCCTCGGTCCAGCCGGGAAATTTTGCGGGCGCAGATGTGCAGGCCGCTTTCAACTCCACGCCGTCTGTGGGCCAAACGCCACTAGCTGCTCCTCTGTTCGGCTCCGAGGCAAGCGGTTCATCCACACCACTCTACAGAACCGATCATGCGGCGCCGGCGGAATCTTCGATCTTAGGGGGAAATTTCGCGGGCGCAGGTCTTGCGGCCGCTTCCAACCTCACTCCGTCCGTAGCCCAAACGCCACAAGCCGCTTCTGCGTCAGGCATGGAGGCAAGCGATTCTTCCACCCCGGCTTTCGCAACCGAAAGTCCGGAGCTGGCAGAATTTTCGACCCTGACGGGAAGTTTTGCGGGTGCAAATTTGCAGGCTGCTTCCAACACCACCTTACCCACGGGCCAAGTGGGACAAGCCTCTGGATCGCTCGGCCCGGAGGCAAGCGATTCTTCCACGCCGGTCTCCGCAACCGAAAGTTCGGAGTTGGCAGAATTTTCGAGCCTGCTGGGAAATCTTGCGGGAGCAGACATTAACGTCAAAGCGTCCGGGAATGAATCGCAGTCGGCGCCGGATAGGTTCACGACAAAAAGTACTCCGGTGGCGGCGGGCACACTTAGTAGCGGTCTGCGCATGACTGCGGTGGATTCAGTTCAGGTTCCGCCCGCACCCAAATCCAAAATTTTTGTGGACATCCCGGCGAAGGCGGTCCTCCGCTCCCCTCAGGTTTCGGGCAGCGTGACGGCCGAGGTGAGTGGGCAAAAAGTCACTGAGCCGGAGCCCGCGAGTGCGCAACCTCCGCCTATGACCTCGGCGAGCTCGGTTGCGCCCTTGCAGCCCGACGTGAATCCGCAACCTGCTCCCGCGGCAACGACTTTGCAGAATGACACGGCTCCAGAAGCCACCGCCATTCAGTCTAGCGGCACAGCGTATACGAACTCCGGCGAAACCGGCGCCCACGCCAACCTTTCGGACGCATCGACGAGTGGCCAAGGAAAATCCGGGCAACAAAGCGGAACGGCTTTAGGGGGCAATCCGGCTATCGTTATCCCCAATGCTCCCGGCAATACCACCCCCCCAGCCGCCGATTCGACCACGAATCTCCTGGCACCCCACGCATCTAGCGTTCCCATAAGCCATGCCAACGCCTCCGCTCCCCAGACCTCTCCGCCTCCCAGCCAGCCCTCCGCGACGCTTTCGGTCTGGCAAAATTATGATGGCGGCGCAGGCAGCATTGTGAGGTCGGCGTCGCTCAGCGGCTCCGTCAACGGCGCGGAAATGCATGTGGAACTTCGCTCCGGCGCCTTGGGCCCCCTGGAAGTCCACGCCGTGATGCACGAAGGGTCGCTGGGGGCGGAGATCCATGTCCAGGGCCAGGAAGCTCACACGCTGCTGGCGGCAGGCCTGCCTTCGCTCGAACGCGCGCTGGGTGAGCGGAACCTGCGCGTGGAAAACATCGCGGTCTACCAGGATCAAGCAGGGGGGGGGATGAGCGGGGGAGGGAAGCAAGACACCCACTCGGGTTCTTCCCCATCACCCCAGCACCAAGTTTTGCCGTGGGACAGCCCGCCGCAGGCCAGCAAATCGGCGAGCGGTTCTGCAGAGGATGAGGAATTAGCAAATCCGGCAACCGGCCTAAGCGTCCAGGCTTAGCCCTGGCCGAAGGAGAATAACACCCATGATGATAAATGGTTTACACCAGTACGACTCGACTACGAACCCAACCACCAACCCAACGCCAACCAGTTCTTCGGCTTCAGCCAATGGTATTAATCCCAACGACTTCATGACGCTCCTGGTTGCGGAAATCCAAAACCAGGACCCGACGCAACCGATGGATCCAACAACTTTCATGTCGCAGCTTGTGCAATTGAACCAACTCGAACAAGTAACGGATATCAACCAGGTCGTGCAGCAGTACGCCACCGCGTCAACGACTTCGGGCACTACGCCCACCACGAATTAGGAGGAGAAACATGGGATCTTTTTCTACATCGCTTTCCGGCCTCAATGCCGAGGAACAGGCCCTCTCGGTTATTTCTAACGATTTGTCCAATCTGAACACCACCGCCTTCAAGACGGGGACGCCTGTTTTCAGCGACCTGTTTTACCAGATGTTGGGCACGGACGGGGCCGGTGACCCTGTGCAAGTGGGAGTTGGCGCAACCATGAGTTCCGTCTCATCGCCAATGACCCAAGGCAGTGTCACCACGACGGGAGTACCCACGGACGTTGCCATCCAAGGAAACGGGCTCTTTATCTTGGATCAAAATGGCACCCAGGTTTACACCCGCGCGGGAAGTTTCACCTTGAGTCCTCAAGGGAATCTTGTGGACAGCAATGGGAACAATGTGATGGGCTACTCTGCCGTCAACGGGACTATTAGCACGAGCCAGGCCCTTTCCCCGATCGTCATCTCCAGCGGCCAAAGCTATCCTCCCAACGCCACCGCCAACGTGCAACTGGACATGAACTTGGATGCCACGGACACCTCGCTGGCGCCGGCGATCGGGACTCTCACCGTACCGCCCCCCGCTCTCCCCACCGCGGGCCAGACCGCTACCATCGGTGGAACGGTCTACACCTTTGCCAAAACCATCACGCCCCAAAGCGCGGCCAACACCGTTCTGATCGGAGCCGATGTCGGCTCGACCCTTGCCAATCTGGCGGGCGCCCTCAACGCGTCGACAACGGGAGGGCAGGCCGCAGGCACCACCTACGGCTCCGGCACTGTCGCCAACGCCTTGGTTACGGCCACAGGTTCCACCGCCACCTCACTTAACCTGCAAGCAATAAATACCGGGGCAATTGGCAATTCCGATGCTACCTCGACCGCCTGGACTGCCGGTTCCTTTGCGGCCGCGGACTTGGCGGGAGGCGTGACCGCTCAGCAGGCGACCGGGACTCTTACCGTGCCCCCTCCGCTCCCGACCCCGGGCCAGACCGTTACCATCGGGGGAACGGCCTACACCTTCGCGACCGCCATCACGGCGCAAAGCGCGGCGGACACCGTTCTGATTGACCCATCAGGCAGCGTCCAGAACACCCTTGCCAACCTGGCGGGGGCCATCAACCTGTCTACAACGAATGGGCAGGCGGCAGGCACGACCTACTCCTCGGCCACCAGCCAAAACCTCACGGTCACAGCCACGGGCTCTACGGCCACCACGCTCACCCTGCAAGCACTTAATAGCGGGTCGGCGGGCGATCAGGATGTTACCGCGTCCCAGTGGGCCGCCGGTACATTCGGAGGCGGAGACCTGGGAGGAGGCGTGGACGCTGTACCGGCAACTGCAACTTTCACCGTGCCGGCTGCGACTCTTCCCAACGCGGGTGATACCATTGACATCGGTGGGACCACCTACACTTTCGAGAAGACCCTCCAACCGACGAGTCCGGCGGACACCGTTCTGATTGACCCGGCAGGCAGCGTCCAGCAAACCCTTGCCAACCTGGCGGGCGCCATCAACCTGTCTACATCGAACGGGCAGGGGCCCGACGCTACCTATTCCTCTCTTACCGTCCTTGCCAACGCTTCGGTCAAAGCCTCTAATCCTACGGCCACCTCCCTTACCCTGCAAGCGGCTACGGGTGGGACAGGAGGTGATAGCATTTCCACTACCTCGGCCAGTTGGGGGACATCCCAGGGGGTATTCCAAGTTACCGACCTGAGTGGAGGGGGGACGGGCGTGCCGGCGAGCGCAACTCTAACGGTACCGGCGGGGGCTGCCGCGCTGGCCGGGGGCGAAACCGTCACCATTGGTGGAACAACCTATACCTTCGCCACCTCGGTCGCGGGCGCCCCGGCGGATACCGTTCTGATCGACCCAGGAGGCAGCGTCGCGGCTACCCTTGCCAACCTGGCGGGCGCCATGAGCCTGTCGACATCAAATGGCCAGGGGTCAACGGGGCCAAACGCTACCTATTCCTCTCTGACCGTACTCGCTAACCCGGTCACTGCCTCGAATCCTACGGCCACCTCGCTTACCCTGACGGCAGCTAGTAGTGGGGCAGGAGGTAATTCCACTCCGGTCTCGACCACCTGGTCCGGGGCATTATTCGGGGGCGGAGCCTTGGCGGGAGGCGTGAACGCGCTGACCGCGACCGGGACATTTTCCATAAGCCTTCCAACGCCCAGCCCGGGCCAGACTGTCAGCGTCGGGGGAACAATTTACACTTTTCAGAACGGCCCCGTGGGCAATGACCCCGAGAACACCGTTGAGATCGGACAAGACGTCCAATCAACCATGGCCAACTTGATGGCTGCCATCAACTTGGGAGCGGGGGCAGGAACTGCCTACTCTACTCTCACCGTCACCGCCAACAGCTCGGTCACTGCCTCGAATCCAACGGGCACATCACTCACCCTGACGGCAGTTCCCGTTGGGACCGCAGGCAACAATTCCATTGGCACAACTACCGATTGGGCAGGCGGTTCATTCGGGGCCGCAGACCTGACAGGAGGCTTGGACGCGGTGACGGCGACCGGGGCTTACTCGGTGCCGGTTTCGCTTCCGTCCACGGGTCAGACCGTTACCGTGGGTGCAACGACCTATACCTTCGTGCAGGACAGCGCGCACCTAACCGCGCCCGGGGACGTGGTATATGGGCCAGACGTCGCAACCACCCTTGCCAACCTGGCGTCCGCCATCAACGCGACCCCAGCGGGGGCAGGCATTACCTACGCTACGGGTACAACGGCCAACCCCTCGGTCACTGCCACGGGTTCTACATCCTCCACGCTCACGCTGCAAGCCATTCAAAGTGGGTCAGTTGGCAATTCCACTGCCACCGCGACCAACTGGACGGGGGGGACCTTCGGAGCCGGAGACCTGACAGGAGGCACTGACGCCGGAACGTTCAGCGCCCCGATGACCGTCTATGATTCCCTTGGCAACAGCCATGTTCTGAGCTTCAATTTCACGAAGTCTTCGGCCGGAGATTGGGATTACCAGATCACCATTCCAGCCGCGGACGTGGGGGGTACCGGCAACCCCCAGGTGATTGCCACCGGCACGCTGCAGTTCGGACCGGACGGGAGTTTGATCTCACCGTCGGCGGATATTCAGGGGATTAGTGTCCCTGGGTTGGCAGACGGGGCAAAAACCATGAGCCTCAATTGGCAGCTCTTCACCTCACCAGGGAATGCCGTCATTACCCAGACGGCGGAAGCTTCTACCTCATCGGGGACAACTCAAGACGGTTATGGCTCCGGAACCTTGCAGAGCTACTCCATTGATCCTTCCGGAACCATCGACGGGGTTCTCTCGAACGAGCAAACCGTTTCCTTGGGTCAGATTGCGCTTGCCACCTTCCCGAATTACGACGGCCTGACAAACCTAGGATCAAACGACTACAAAGCGAGCTTGGCTTCCGGGGCTGCCAGTGTGGGAACACCTAACAGCGGCGGCCGTGGAACACTAGAGGGGGGGGCCCTTGAGGCATCCAATGTGGACATCGCCACGGCATTCACCCAGCTCATCCAGGCAGAACGTGGATACGAGGCCAATGCCAAGGCAATTACGACGGCCGACGATGTGATGCAGGCCTCCATCGCCTTGATTCAGGGTTAATCCTGCGTGGGCCGCTACCGTAAATGACGTGGGCGGCGGCTTCCCGCCGCCGCTCGCGCAGGCAAAGTAGAGTTACTCCCCAAACCCCGTCCTCGACGTCGCCACGTTTGGGGCGGGGCCCCAAAGGCGCCTCCATAGCAGGTCGTCGAGTCAACGCACTCGAGTCCCGCCAAGCGGAAAACCGCGCGTAGCCTGGCCTCTTTTTGGCACGCCGCGCGCGAGTGATACCTAGCCCGGATTTCTCAGCACCGGTCTGAAAGGGCGGGGCTTTACAGGCTGCGGAAAAACCCCATCGTGCTGTCATCCTGAGCGGAGCGAAGGATCTCGCCCTGCCCGCTCAGGGTAAACTACGCGAAGGATCTCGCCCTGAGTATTTTCAAGGCCATGCGAGATTCTTCGTCGCCTACGGCTACTCTGCAGAAACTCGACGCGTAAGTCCTTGGAATTCAGCAGGCGTAGCGCGGAGCTGTCCTTTAGGTCCGCGGCACGTCCCCGACGGACAAGGAAAAGCCGCGGACCTAAAAGCAGGTCCACGCTACCCTTCCTCGGCCCGAGTCTCTGCCCTTCCTGGGCAGCCGCAAGGCTGTCAATGCTCAGAATGACAGCGTCGGCGGGTTTTTCCGCAGCCTGTTCAGCCCCGCCTTGAAGTTTGTACATTTTCACGCGTCGGCAGCCTGGGTGAGAGCGCGGTCGGTGAGTTGGAGGCCCAAGGATTGGGGGCCTTCGGGATGGTCGACCATTTCTTTGCACCGCAGGGTGACGAGGTCGAGGCAGGATGGCCGGTGGGCTTTGTGTCGCCATCTCGGCAGAGCCTGATAAGCCTCGCCACGTTCGGTGCCGAAGGCTTTCCTTCCGCGTCGATCTGTTCGACGGTTCCGAGTTGGCGGTTGGTGATGTATTCGTCACGGTAGGGTGCGGTGAATTGTACGCGGTCACCGGATGAAAAGTCGCGTTCTTTCTCGCGGTAAATGCTCAGCCCGTGCAGTCGTTGCGGGTCGTAGGTGAGCTGCTGGCCGTTCTCCCGCTCGACGGCGAGGAAGTTTTGTTTCCGGTCAGCGCTCGTGACATATACGTATTCTCCCGATGTGACGCCCACCGCTTGGCCGCCTCGAGTGTAGCGCACGATGTCGCTGGGTTCGTTTTGTGCGGCCCATTGCCGGTCGGCTCCGGTCATCTCCTGGCCCGGCACAAGGACGGTCAACCTGTAGTCCCGTTGCTCCACTTTCCCGCTACATTGCAGCTCGCGGTGAACTCGTTCGTTGATTTCGTGCCGGGATGGGTTGTCCCGCGATACCACCAGCCTACCGTCGGGTCGCCCGGCATAGGCCTTAGCAATTGCCTGCAAGCGGTGCTGCCGGTCCCCGATTTCATGCACGCGGCCTTGCCGCGCAAGATTGTCAATCGCCTCCCGGACCTGCCCGTGGGCAAGTTGCTCGACAGCCTGTTTCAATGCAGGGTCTTTCCCGCGGATGATTTCGTCAAGGGGCGCCGTCTGCATTCCCGCTTCGATTTCGAGCTTATGGAGTTCCGGCGATGGGCGCCCTTCTTGTCCAGTCACTCCACGAGTACGTTAGGTGAGCAAATTGAAGAAGACCGCTCCTCGAATGGCGCTGTGAACAACCAATTATTTCATCTACAACAATGTGGGAACCCTAGATGCGCGCGGGCATCACGATTGGCGAATTAACGCGATCATCCACGAGCTGAGCGGTTTCACTCGATCCTAGGGCGTAAGCAGCCTTGCCCTTCGGTGTATACTCATTGGAGCTCGGGCTCCAAAATGGAAATGTTGGTCCGGATGCCGCAAGGCACCGGATGCCAGCGGGAGAGAGACCGCTTGTGACCCTTCGGATCTCGACACGGAGCAGGTGTTGCTGTACTGCACGGTTCAACGTGCTCGGTGCCGGCCGGCCGGGAGGCGGCGTATTCTCCACGCGCGGGTGTGCCCGCGCGGTAAGGCGCATGGGGATTCTGTGTAGCATCGTCGGCGCCGTGAGTTTGCTTCTGGCCACCGGTGGCCCCCGCCCGCCCAAGAGCATATTTGGGGTATATGGGCGTCCCGCGGCTGGCCACGACTCTATCCGTGTCACCGAAAGGGCCGACGGAAAAATCCGAGTGGCTCTCAAACTTTACTATTCCAATGGCCATACCTGCCAATTGACCGATGATGGCGAGTGGCGCGAGGATCGTCTCGCCATAGTCGCCGACGGCCTGGACCCGAGTCATCCCTGCAGATTGAGTATTTTCTTCGATAAGAGCGGTGTCCTGCTTAAGGATGAGGGATTCCAATGCGCGCCAGTTTATTGCGGAACTCGCGGCAAGCTGGACAACGTCAGCCTGCCCAAATTGGAACCAAATCTCAAATGAAGGAGAGCGCCGATGTTCCAATCCGTCCAATCCGGTTTTCGTGCCTTCAACACACCCTTCGAAGGCTCAATCCCCTTCATGTACCTCGATATCAAGGGGCTAGTGACTGTCGCAGTCGGCAATTTGATCGACCCCGTGGAATTGGCCCAGGCTCTGCCATTTCGTTTCAGGAACAAGCCGGGGATCGCCACCCCTGGTGCTCCGGCAACGGCGGACCATATTGCCGCCGAATGGCAAAACCTCAAGAACAACGCGAGTCTTGCGCAAGAAGGTTACACCGCTTGCGAGCGCATCACGCAATTGGAGCTGAGTGACGATTCGATCGACGCGTTGATTTTGGACAGGCTCACCCAGAACGAAAGCTTTTTGAAGCGCCAGCAGTGGTTCCAGAATTTCGACGCCTGGCCCGCCGATGCTCAGCTTGGCTTGTTGAGCATGGCGTGGGCCATGGGGCCCGCCGGCCCCGGGGAGTTCCCGAATTTTCGCGAAGCCTGCCAAATCGGCAACTTTAACGGGGCAGCGGCGGAATGCAGGATGAATGAAGCGGGAAATCCGGGCTTGATTCCGCGAAACCGGGCTAACTTCGCGCTGTTCTCAAACGCTGCCGTTGTGCTTGCCGGCAACGCCCAGGGTCTCTTCCAACTCACGAGTCTCTACTATCCGCGGGCCTTGACGACGGCGGCCATCGGATAAGACGTCTCGGCAGCCGGCGCCGTGCCCTGATGTCGCAGATGGATCCTGAAGTTCCGTCATCCAACCCACAGAATCTGCCCGAGCACCAAAGGCGCCCGGCCCCGAAACTGGCTTGCCAGCCGAGCTATGGGCGCGGCTTGCATTCGCTTCAGTGAGGCGAACCCGAACCAGGATTCCCGCCGGGCATGCGCTACGAGACCAGCACGACAGCGCGGCGCTGCTGGCGGCCATCTGAGACGTCTGCTCCCTGAATACGTCCGTTACTACCACGCCGACCGCACCCGCCTTGGATGAGGCAAGGAAACACCGGGCGGTAGAGTTCGGGGGGGCTGCCCAGGGTCGCGTTGCTTCGCACGCACGACTCGGCGGTCTGCGCCACCGATACGACCGTGCGGCGTAAACGGCGCACGCAAATGACCTCGGGACCCTTGCGCTGCTCAGGGAGGAGGTATCACGAGTTCGCAGGTAATTGCGAGCACCACCATGCCAGGAAATATCTCACCGTCAGAACCAACCTTCATGCAAGCCCGTAGGCCTCACCGACGATGCAATTTCCTCGATGCAGATTGGATTGTGGCGAGGCACAAGGATGCAAAAACCCTTCTTGCATTATTGTATAATTCCAGTATTATCGAATAATGAGAACTCGCAAGGACTCTCCACCCGTCACCCGCTATGCCGATATGTTCGCCGCAATGGGCGCTGAGCCCCGGCTGCGCATCATGCAACTGCTCCTCACCGCTCATCCGCAGGGATTGGTGGTGGGCGATATTCAGGACGACTTGGAAATCCCCGCCTCAACGCTTTCCCATCACCTCGACAAACTCAAGAATGAGGATCTCGTCAGGGTCCGGCGTGAAGGCACCTTCCTGTGGTACTCGACGAACCTGGAAGCCTTGCAGGAGGTCATGAACTTTTTGTACGCGGAGTGCTGTACCCGAAACAAGGCGATCGACCCGGGCGAACTTGTCGCTATTGGATCGGCCCCAAAATGTGGCCCGGAAAGGAAAAGCAAATGAGTGTGGAAAATATCAAGGAAGTGGTGAAAGAAAGGTACGGACAGGCTGCCTTGAGAATCATCAAGGGCGGTAGTACATGCTGCGGCGCGGCGCCGGCGGTGGAAGGATGTCCTGACCCGATTAGTTCGAACCTCTACGACGGCAGCCAAACCAGCCAGATTCCCGAAACAGCGCTTTTGGCCTCGCTGGGCTGCGGTAACCCCACTGCTCTGGCCGAACTGAAACCCGGCGAGACGGTCCTCGACCTCGGTTCGGGAGGCGGCATTGACGTGCTGCTATCAGCGAAGCGCGTGGGCGCGTCGGGCAAGGCTTACGGTCTGGATATGACCGATGGGATGCTGGCATTGGCCCGCGAGAACCAGCGAAAGGCCGGCGTGGAGAACGTTGAATTCCTGAAGGGCGAAATTGAGAACATCCCCCTGCCCGACAATGCCGTGGATGTGATCATTTCCAACTGCGTCATCAACCTGTCCGCGGACAAGGACCGGGTGTTGCATGAAGCATTTCGCGTGCTTAAGCCGGGCGGAAGGTTCGCCGTCTCTGACATTGTCGTCCGCGGTGAAGTCCCCGCCGCAATTCGGCGCAACGTGGAACTGTGGATCGGCTGCATGGCGGGAGCGCTGGAAGAAAACGAGCACCTGGCCAAACTCACCCACGCGGGTTTTGAGGTGGTCACCATGGAGCCGACGCGGGTTTATCACGTGGCGGACGCGCGTGAATTGCTTTCCAGCAAGGGAATTGACGTAGACGCGATTGCCCCTTTGGTGGACGGAAAGTTCATGAGCGCCTTTGTGCGGGCGAAGAAGCCGGCTTAGGGGCTGTGCCCCAGGGACGAGGGGCTGGGGAAAAACTGCAAGACGCTCCCCCAGAACCCAGCCCCCAGTCCCCAGAACCCGGCTGAAAGGCGTAGAATTATGTCAGAACACTTGACCCGCAAGCTCTCCTTCCTTGACCGGTATCTTACGGTTTGGATTTTCCTCGCCATGGCACTGGGCGTGGCTTCCGGCTATTTTCTGCCCAGCCTGGTGAGGGCGATCACCTCCTTTCAGGTGGGTACCACCTCCATCCCCATTGCGGCGGGTTTGATTCTGATGATGTACCCGCCCCTGGCCAAAGTCCGGTACGAAGAACTGGGTGAGGTCTTCCGGAACAAACGTATCTTGTTGCTCTCCTTGCTTCAAAACTGGGTTATCGGACCCGTCCTGATGTTTGTTCTGGCCGTCGCTTTCTTGCGCCATTATCCCCAATACATGGTGGGCCTCATCATGATCGGCCTGGCGCGATGCATCGCCATGGTGATTGTGTGGAACGAACTCGCCAAGGGAGACACCGAATACGCGGCCGGTCTGGTGGCCTTCAATTCTGTTTTCCAGGTGCTGTTCTACTCCGTCTACGCCTGGTTCTTCATCACTCTGTTGCCTTCGTGGATCGGTTTGAAGGGGACGATTGTTAATGTCTCCATGAAGCAGATCGCGCAGAGCGTCTTCTTCTACTTGGGCATTCCGTTTCTTGCGGGAATGATCACTCGATTCACTCTGGTTCGCTCACAGGGTCGGGAATGGTACGAAAAGAAGTTTGTGCCCCGCATCAGCCCGCTCACGCTGGTGGCTTTGCTCTTTACGATTGTGGTGATGTTCTCGCTAAAGGGGCAATACATCATTCAACTGCCGCTGGACGTGTTGCGCATTGCGCTTCCGCTCTTGATCTACTTCGTGGTGATGTTCATGGTCTCCTTTTACATGGGCAAGAAGTTGGGCGCTGACTACTCGCAGACCGCCACGCTTTCCTTTACGGCGGCGAGCAATAACTTTGAGCTGGCCATCGCGGTGGCGGTGGCGGTTTTTGGAATTCACTCGGGTGCGGCCTTCGCCGCGGTGATCGGCCCCCTGGTTGAGGTGCCGGTATTGATCGGACTCGTGGGAGTCTCTCTGCGGTTTCAGCGCCTTTTCTCAGCACCGAGTCCGGCGCCGGTGGGAAAAGCGGAATTGGTTCAGAGCTAAATGATTGCGATAGGTGCCAAGCCATGCGAGTTTTGATCCTTTGTACCGGAAACTCCGCTCGAAGCCAGATGGCGGAAGGCCTGCTTCGTCACGATGGAGGCGCGGTGTTTGAGGTCTTCAGCGCCGGCACCAAACCCAGTCACGTGCGCCCGGAGGCCATTGCTGCAATGCATGAAATTGGGATCGATATCTTGGGCCACCGGTCGAAATCCGTGGACGAATTCGCGGGGCAGGCGTTCGATTATGCGATAACCGTTTGTGACAACGCCAAGGAGAATTGCGCCATCTTTCCCGCTGCCACCAAGCGGATCCATTGGAGCCTCGATGACCCAGCCGCCGTGCAGGGCTCAGAAGAGCAGCGGTTGGCGGAATTCCGCCGGGTGCGCGACCAACTCCGATCGCTCCTACGCCAATTTGCCCAGGAGAAGCCCTGACTCGCGAAGGCGAGTCTCCGCACCATGTCCGTCATCCTCTTTGCCTTTAACCTTCAGCGGTGACTGGGACGAACTATACCGCCCCGTGAGATAGGTTGCTGCAAATATGAGAGCGAAAGGTATCCAGGTTCCCAGCACGCTGGAAAACATTGCGTAATTCTTCTCCCACACAGGTGCTACCAGAAAGAAATCCAAGAACACCACGACGCCCAAGAAAGCAGGCGGACCGCGGGCCGGTTGTGCAGTTTCGCGGCTTTCCCTTGTCAACAGGGGAGAGGTTTGGGGAGGGGGTAGGGCGGAGGTACGCGTACCTGTGCGCTACCTGCTTCGGTGTGGCCCACGAGCCATCCGCAATCTCCTTTTGGACTCGAAGGCGCTTATCGGGTCACGCGACCTATCTTGAAAGTGTTCCTGTTCTCGGAGATAATCACGGCCGCGCCGGCCGGCAAAATAAGAACAGGGAGTTCCACGGAATCGCGCTGACCAATGCCTAGAAGCACCATCGACTTCGACACCGTGCGGAAGATCGCACTTGCGTTGCCCGGCGTGGAGGAGGGCACCGCGTACGGGTTCCCAGCACTCAAGGTCCACGGTAAGCTTCTCGCCTGTGTACCTGCTAATCGCTCGGCCGAACCCGGTTCGATTGTTGTTCGGGTGGATTTTGATGATCGTGCCGAACTGCTCGCTGCGGCCCCCGATGTTTACTACGTGACGGACCACTACGCCGACTACAGCGCCGTTCTGGTTCGCCTGTCTCGCGTCAATCCGGGCGTGTTGCGGGACTTGCTCAGCATGGCCCACAAGTTTGTGACCGCCAACCCAGCACCACGCTCGCCATCGCGGAAGCGCCGACAGCTCGGGCCAAGAAGCGGGTAACCACGGACAGTGCTTTCCTGTCCGTGGGCTTTTCCCTTGATACATACCTCCAGTCGAATATGGCTACAATGACTGCGCTCACCGTGGATGCTTAAGGGACCTAGTCCGGGGCGGTAATCTGCCGATGTGTCCAACGCCCACCGTTCACGCCAGACGGACTGCATCTTCTTAATCACGGTAATCCTGCGCCCACGATTCAGGCGATGCAACGAATCGGAATACGATTTGCTCCTAACCGGACTGGAGGCGTCGCGGCGGCGGTTGGGATTTCTACTCTGCGGCTATGTTTTGATGCCTGACCACTGGCACGCCCTGATTTGGCCACAGTATCCGTTGCTGATTTGGTTTGTAGGGGCGCTTCGCGAAGCGCCCTTGACACCCATGGCGCGCGTTTTCGCTAGGGCGGTTCGCGAACCGCCCCTACAATACACGCACCCCAATCCGCGCCTGGGCCGGCAAACTCAGGCCAAGCACCAATGCCAGCACTGCGCCAAGAACAACCGGAGTCTTTGACACTTCGTTTCCCCTTTTCGTTTATATTTGCTGTGGGAATGTGGGCGGTTAGGCCCCTGTCCGGGCCCATCCATCCACGGATGCGCCCCGCGCCATATCTCGAATGTCTTCCTTCACCATCGGCCCGATCTGCGCACGGCCGAAAGTGGCCCTTGCTAGTCGGTTACGGCACTTCCGTACGGAACCAGAGTCTTTACCTGTTCCAAACCGGCCACCTTGACGATTTGCCACCGCGATGCTTCTTTCCGCAGATAGACGCTTTGCACTTCGTTGTGATTGAAGTACACGTACTCCACCCGCACCTGGGCCTCGGTATCGGTGGGACGGTCGATCACACTCACGGCCACCCCTTGAAATGCTGTGTTTTGCGCTTTGAGGTAGGCGGCGAAGTTCGCTTCCGAGTTCTCCTTCACGACCTGAAGAAGTTGGTCGTGCAGGGCTCCGGAGAATGACACCTGATAGGCCCCGGTGTCTCCAACGCGTGCGGCATCCAGCATTCCATATACCGCGTCCTCCGGCGTGGCCGGAGCAGATGAATAGCTCTGCGTAACCCAGGAAGGAAGCGCAAAACGCCACCCGTTCGTGCGGAGGATAACGAGGATGAGCAGCGCAACGATAAAGGAAACAGTAAAAACGACTTTGCGATCCGGGATCGTGCCATCTAGGGTGCGGCTCATTTCTGTATGTCTCCATTGGGATTGGTTGCGGCATTGTGGTCGCGGCGGACAATCGTGACATCAAGGTTCCCATTCAAGTCGACAATGATCTTCTTGGTTTTGGGAAGAATCTGCTCCATGGCTTCGACGTACGCGCGCGTGGCGGTGACCTTGGGAGCCTTCGCATACTCGGCGGCAATCGCATTGAAGCGTGCCGCGTCGCCAGCGGCCCGGTTGGTCTTCCCTTCTTTGTAGGCCTGAGCTTGCTCTGCCAATTGCGCCGCTTCGCCACGGGCACGCGGAATCAGGTCGTTGGCGTAACCTTCGGCCTCGTTCACCAGACGTATGGCGTCCGCGCGCGCCCCGGCGACGCCGCGGAAGGCGTCCGCCGCTTCCGCCGGCGGCGTGACGTCCTCAATGTTGATGCTGGAGATCGTGACCCCCGTCTGGTAACTATCAAGCGCACGCTGCGCGCTCTGGAGCACATCGTTCTGGATGGCCACTTTTTCCGTGGTGAGAATGTCATCAACCGGAGTGCGGGCGACGCGGCGCGCGAGTTCCGACTCCACCGCCGTCTTGACCACCCGCTCCACGTCCGCGGTCCGGAACAGGAAATCCTGGGGTTCGCGGACCGAATATTGCGCCACTACGCGAACATTCAATAGGTTCTGGTCGCCGCTGAGAAACTCGGACGATGCCGGCTGAGTGCGGCCCAGGATGGCATCGGGAATTTCTCCGCCGATGACCGTCCGCTGCAGTTGATGCACCTTGAGCTTGTAGACCGAATCGATGGGCCGGGGCAGAGCGTAGTGAATTCCGGGAGGCACTCGTGGGTTCACCACGGCGCCGAACCTCGTCACCACCGCCTGCTGGTCCGCCGGCACCATATAGGCGCCGGAAACAATCCATAAAGCGAGCAGCCATGCCCAAATACGGCGTTTGCGGCGCTTCGCCGGCGGCCGGGAAATTTCGACGGCCGCCGCCACCTCGGGTTGTGGGCCCAGTAGTATGCTCACTTCGCACCTGCCTCCCCACGGGTGAGAACCTTCAGCAACTCCGAGTCGGAGCTGAGAATGATCGTGGTCTTGTCATCCAGAACCTTCTTGTACGAATCGAGCGTGCGCAGCAACTTGTAGAACTCGGGATTCTTCGAATACGCCTGGCCGTATATGCGGGTGGCTTCCGCATCGCCTTTGCCGCGAACCTTCTCGGCATCTTTATAGGCGGAGGAAATGATTTCTTCCTTTTGGCGATCCGCACTCGCATGAATGGTCAGGGCCTGTTGTTCACCCTCCGCCCGGTATTGCAGAGCGATGCGTTCGCGCTCGGCGCGCATGCGGGCAAACACGCTCTGCTTGTTCTGCTCGGGAAGATTCAGGCGCTTGATGCGGACATCCACGATGCGAATTCCGTATTGCGCCAGCGCGGCGCGGTCCGCCGTGGCGGTGAGCGCATCGAGCCTGGGAGCAGCCTGCGCTTTGTCCGGAGTGGCGGAGACCAGCGACTCCTGGTCTTGGGTTCCCAGAGCGGCGGACAGTCCCGACCAGATGATGTCGTGCAGCCGCATTTCCGCCGCGGAGGTGTCACCGACGCTCTGCACAAAACGGTTCGGGTCATCGATGCGCCAAGCCACGTAGTTCTCAATCACCAGGTTCTTCTTGTCACGCGTGAGAAACTCGGATGGCCGAGGGTTGTAAATGCGCAAGCGGCGGTCAAACCAAAGAATACTTTGGAACGGCCACTTCACGTGCAGGCCGGCGTTCGCCACCGTCCGCACCGGACGCCCGAACTGGGTGACCAAGGCAAACTCGGTCTCCCGCACGCTGTAAAGCGATAGATAGGTCAACAGCAGCACAAAGGCTCCCGCCGCCAGGATATACTTTTTCTTTGTCGTCATGTTTCCTCACTCCGCCGGAGGACGCAGTCCGTTCGGCAGTTCAACTCCGTCTTGGAGCAAATACAGATGCCGCTTGTTCTGACTTTTGTCGAGAATCAGCTTTTTCTTGCCCGGCAACACCGCTTCCATCGTTTCCAGGTACAGCCGAGATTGGGTCGCTTGGGGAGCACCGCGGAATGCCTGCTCCGTCGACAGAAAACGGCTGGCATCGCCAGGAGCGGGCGCGAAAACATTCTCATTGGAGATCGCGTAGCGAGGCAGCGGCCGAACCCCCCGTTGGGCAAACAAGACATTGCGGTGCCCCTCGGGATAGGGCACGCTGCGCTCGTAAGAGAACAGAGGCGTGGACTTGCCGGGCGCCAGGAAAATGTCAGTTTCTTTCTGCGTGATCCACCACGTATACTCGCGGCCGCCACCGTTGTCGTGGTCGCAGCACCCCACCCAATCCAAAGCGCCGGCATCAAGGACATAACGCCATTGGTCAAGGATGGTCCCGTCGTTGCCGCCGTCCATCGAAATCTCGCTGTGGCGATGGAACTCACCCCGCACGATGCGGAACCTGCCATCCGGCGCGCCGCGAAATTCACGGATGGCCTTGATGCCGGCAGCGTCGGCAGGATCAAGGGTGGGCGGATCGGGCCGGGTTTCGGCGGCAGCCAGGGCCGCCACCGGAATCACCTGGCTGTCCGGCCCAAGATCAATGACATGGCTCCAGAGGTCGTTGTTGTAAGGGTCAACCGGAACGTCTGGGTTCAGGCCCAGCGGATTCGAGACTGCCTGGCTGACCTGAGAGTTCCTGCGGCCATCGGAGGAATTCACGATCAGCAACTTGCCCTCTGCTGCCGGAACCAGGGCGGGACGATTGTCGAGAGGATTGTCGGAGTGATGGAGAAAGATGGGCTTTGACCAGTCGCGTCCATCGAACGACACCAACTCCTCCGTCCACACCGTTCCCAGCGGACTCCACCAGATGGGTTGAGCCGTGCGGAAGGCGAGCCAAAAGCGTCCCGAGTTGTCGATGGCGAGGCGCGGCAGGGTGTTTTTGGAAGCGCGGGCATTATTGGTTGGGGCCGAGTCGGGCAAGCGCTTCAAGGCGTTCTCGGGATTGGGATCGAAAGACTCCGCTTCCGCCTGGCTGCCCGTGCGGTCCGCTTTGAAGCTTGGAGCCCCAACCAGCTTGGTGTCGAGCGAACCGTCGAGCGCCACCACGCGTCCGTCCGCTTCCAGCCCGCGGAGCTTGATGGCGCGTCCCTGATAGAGCGCAATCCCGGTTGTGGAAAAAGTGCCGTAGTCCTTGCCCCAGCCCTTGCCGCCTTCTTCATAAGCAACCCACAAGCGTCCTTGGGGATCATAGGCGATCGAGGGGTAGGATTCGTACCGAGGTGAGGGGGCAGCTTCCAGTCATCCTGCGCGAAGGCCCCATAGGCATGCGCGACCGAGTGAATCGTGTAGCACTCATTAATCGTAGCCGTATAGACATTCCCCAGAAGCAGGTTGGCGATAGAACCCGCCGCCGTGTTCGTGCTGGTACCATCGTTATTGAAGGTGAACTCGCCTGCCCCGAACGGCCGGAATCGGTCGGTGTTATTGGAGGTTCGTATTTCCCCTCCGAACTTGAACTGGTGCTTGCCATGCAGCCAGGATAGGTTGTCCACATACGCGTTGCTGTTTACCGGAGTCTGCAGGCGTTCCTGCTGGCCTGTATTGCCCAAATTTTCCAGCCCTGAGACGAGCACCGTGGGGAAATAGCTCGGGTCATACGTATTCAGTCCGGTCTGGGAATCAATGTTGCTATTCGCGCCCGCCGAATATTAGAGGTATTGCCGGCGAGTATAGGTAAGGCGAAATTCATTGATCGTGTTGGCCGTGGAGTTGTGGAACCAATTGCCGGATGCGTTGTAGTAGTAGTCGTGCTGCAGGTATCCCAGTGTGTCGCACGCGGCAGTGGGAAAAACGGAAGCCTGCAGCGTGTGATCCGGCTGTGCCAGGAGTCGCCCGAAGATGCGATCTTTCTCGCCAAAGACATGATCAATACGCGCCACATAAGCATCCACGACGGTCGATGCGGGATCGTTGACCACGAACTGGCCGGTGGGACTGGTTCCCTCGATATTTTGCGGATAGAACGCCGCCAGCTTAAGGCCCACCGGATCCTGGGAAGTTGTGGGGATAATGTTGTTGGCGAAGAGTTGCCCAGTCAGGGGATTCTTAACCACGACCTGCGTGCCCGTCTTGGGGTCAATGATGCCATTGAAATTACCCGTCAACTCTTGCGCGTTGGGAACGGTCAGCGATTCCGGAGTCGCAACAACTTGACGCCTGCCTTCATAATTAAAGAAAAACTGCGTCTTGTTCTTCTTGATCGGGCCGCCCAGGCTGGCTCCGAACAGGTTGTAGCGCAAGATGGGGTTGGACGTGGCGAACTCCGGCTGCGCCTGTAGAACCGTATTGCGCAGGTATTCGTAGGCGGAGCCGTGAAACGAGTTCGTGCCTGACTTGGTGGTCATCTGCACCACCGCTCCGCCCGAGCGACCCAGTTCCGCCGAATAGTTGCTGATGGCCACGTTGAATTCCTGCACCGATTCCACCGGAGGATCGAAAATCAGCGTCGGCACGCCGATCAGCAGGTTCTGCACCGTGCCCCCATCGACGGTGTAGTCGGCGTTGTTACTGCGGCCACCGGCAATCGCAAAGGTGGCGTTGGCGCCCGAGTTGGTCTGTACGACGAAACCGTTCAACCGCTGCAATTGTGCCGACCGGCGGTCGACCAAAGGCAGATAGGTGATGCTCTTGTTCTCCACCATCCCGGCAACGGCCGACGTTTCAGTTTCGAGCAACGGCAAGCTGGCTTCAACGTTCACAGTTTGGGTCTCCAAGCCGACCTGCAGCGTTACGTCAACCGTACTGATGCTGGCGGTGAGCACAACTATTCCCGATTGGGTTTGCGACTCGAACCCGTCCTTCTCCCCATGAATAATAAAACTTGCGTTAATCTCTTCATCTCATTTTCTCCTTGGCGAAAGCTGGGGTTGTGAAACTGGATGGGCAAAAAAAAGCCCACGGCAAAAAGCACGTGGGCTCATGACTTGCTGGAACTCTGGCTACCGCAACTTCACGGTACCGGTTCTCCAGTCCTCAGCCCACACGAACGCATGGCGCGGCTACATTGCGCCAATCCGCTACAACAGTGTTGAATGCGGTGTGAGGTGGACATAAACTGGTTCCCTGCGCCGGACCGCCGATTACGGGTTACCGGAGCAACGTGAATCCTATTTCGAGGCTCAGACCTGAAAACTGTATACCCTCCGCAGGCAGGGCAGTCCCTGCGGCGGTGATCACCTTAAAGATCAGCGCAACCCATCCCATGTTTTCAACACGCTTCTCTCTTTGCCAAAAGTGGCCACAGCGAAACATACCACCAAACAAAAAAGCCCACGACATACTGCTCGTGGGCTGCTGACCTACCAGAACTCCGGCTACCGCTGCTTCACCGTAACCCGTTCCCCAGTCCTCAGCCCATAGAGATGCTTAGCGCGTACAGATCGCACTGGCACTCGAACAACAAAGTACAGTGGTTTGGGAGATGGACATGGTTTGGTCCCCGAACGAGTCAATAAAGGCCGACCGAAAAGACATTGTTCCCCTACGAATCCAAGCTTGTTAATAGGAACGTCCATATATGTTATTGATGGGGATTATCACGCTTTTTTATTTTTGCGCGAATCGGCCAAGCAGGATCGCACGGTGCGCAAGAGCATGATCGCCGCTCTCAACGCGCCCGGCGGCGCTAATCGGCAGTGTTTGCGCCACGATTCGGCTGAGGCAGCGTGCCGCCAAGGCGCTGGATTTGTTCCGCCCGCGGATCGTTGGGGGCTTCCCGCAGAAAAGCGCTGAACGCTTCCGCCGCTTCCTGTTTGCGCCCCAGGCGCATCGGTACATTCCCTCGCACCAGATGGGCATCGGGGAAAGCGATGTTTGCCAAATCCAATTCGCACAACGCCAAGACCAGCTCGTCTTGACCATAGAAGCTCTTGGCCAACTCAAGCCGCCCCTGCCACGAGTCGGGGTGCAGGCTGAGCGCGTGCCGCACCGCCGCTTCGGCCTTCTGAAACTCCTCCAATGCGTTGGAAGCCATGGCCAGCGCGATGAAAGATTCCGCGTCGCCAGGATCAAGCAACGCCGCGCGCTTTGCATCCGCAACCGCTCCCTGGGGATCTTTCACCGCCAATTTGATGAAGGCGCGCATTGAAAAAGCCTGTGCACAAGCAGGATCAGCCCGCCAGGCACTTTCGATCTCGCGCGAGGCTACGTCAAAATTCATCTTGCTGAACTCCCGATGTGCGGCGGCTAAATGTGTCCATGCCTTCTCCGGAACGCCGAGCCGCTTGGCGGAAACCGTGTAACGCCCGGACGGGGAGTTCACGGAATCGGCTGGCAAAGCCAGGCTCGCCTCAAGATCAGGGTGGTCGAGCAGGATCCATTCGTCCCTGATCGGGAATGCCCTCACGGCAATAAAGACTACGGGATCATCACCGGTTCCCATAACCTGTGCAACCCGCACCCGGCGGCCGCCAACATCCCGCCCGACATAGCTGGCGACTCGCATCGCTTTTGAATAAGTCCCTTTCTTTTCATCAACATCTTGGAAAGAAGGGGTTAACTTGTTTGTTTTCATGAATATCATGGAGAGGCGAAAAGTGGACATTTTTTCTATATGTGTTTTCAATAACTTGCAGTACTTTCTCCTCAATTTCCACTCTCTTTTTTTTCACGACCCTGACCATCGAAAAATCAGTTAAACCTTTTAATTTCAACGACATCGATTTCTGCAAAGTGTTCGCGATTCATCGCTAACCTCCTTCGTTTCATGTACATCATGGAGAGCCGCGCCCTTTTCTTCTCCCCTTCCCCCGTATTTTGAGCTAAATATCTTGATTTGAATGAGATAAGATTTTGTGGCATTTTGGCGCTAAACAGCTAACCCCTTTTGTTTCTGATATATCTTGGAGAGTCGCATTGATCGGGACAGCGGACCATCTGGCCATTTTCGATTTTCGATTGCCGATTTTCGATTTGTGATTTGCACCGTTCGGCCGCCACTTGCGATCTGAGATTTGTGCTTCAGTTCCCCGGACTGTCCTCCACTTGCCACTCGCAACATTTTGGCATCGGGCCATCTAACCTGGATTTCTCACCATGCGTTTGGAAGGGCGGGGCTTTACAGGCTGCGGAAAAACGCTTAAATGCTGTCATCCTGAGCGCGGCGAAGGATCTCGCTCTGAGT
>JBEKQO010000011.1:0-52901 GCA_049519635.1 Terriglobia bacterium
GCTCCCCGGTGGCGAAGGCAACCGCAGCGGCGGCCAGCCCCAGTACATTGAAACTCTGGCGCGCGCGGGCGTGGCCGCGGGCGTGAATGGCGTCTTTATGGAAGTTCACAACCATCCCTCGCAAGCGCTGTCCGACGGGGCGAACTCCCTCGACCTGCGGCGCTTCAAGCCGCTCGTAAGCCGCCTGCGCGACCTGGCGGACTTCGTGCAAAAGCTTTGACCCCGCGGTGAGCAAGAGGCAGAAGGCAGGAGGCGGAAAGCGGGCGCGGAATTGGGCGTCCAGCCCGCTACTCCCCGGTTTTTAACATGATAAATGACGGCATGTTTGTTGATGCAAAAGAACAAAAGACCGCACAGTTTCTGAAGGCCGAGACGCTACCCTTGCCGTTCCTCCCGAGGGAGCTAATGCTCTGCGCTAGCCGGCGCTCTCTCTTTGGTCCTCCGCCTAACCCAGGAGGCAATGCCAATCGTTAGAAATGGTGTGACAAAGGTAGACATCCAGAAAAGTGCCACGCCGAGCAAGAACCCCCCCCCGCCAAACTTCCCGCGACAATCGTGACGAATTCCTTCGGGGATACGTGTCCCTTTAATTGTAATAGTATGCGACGAGGCCTGTCGGCACCCCAAGTGCCGCGCCGACAATGCCCCCTTCCAAGCCAGCCAGCGCGAGGGGGCCGCTTCCGAAACCATACCCCCATACTCCGAATCCGACGAAGTGCTGCGCGGTGCCAATGAGAAAGCCTGCGGCGACAGATCCTGCCAAGAGCGCGATGAGTTCAACGAACCTCCTGAGGATTCCCATTCGCGGAGCCTCCGGGGGGCACGTGCCCCGACAATGTCAACTCCCAGCTTAACGTAAATAGGGCCGGCAGAGCCACGGTGAGCGAACCAATGACGCCCGCTCGCTCGCAGGTCGCGCAGCGCGCCCACTCGATTCCGTTGGATTGTTGGTCACGGCAGTAACCCCTGTATAGTAAAATCTTTCCAATTACAGTGTCAGGGAGCCGCCATGTATATTCCTTTGGTATTTCGCGAGGACCGGCCGGAGCATCTGTCAGCGCTCATGCGTGAGAACGCTTTGGCGACGCTCGTCACTCTGGGTCCTGGCGGACTGATGGCCAGCCACATCCCCCTCATATACGAGTCTGTTCCCGATTCGCTGGGAATACTTCACGGGCACGTCGCACGCGCGAACAAGCAATGGCAGGAGGTTCGACCCGAGGTCGAGGCGCTCGCCATTTTTCACGGGCCGGAGGCTTACGTCAGTCCCACCTGGTATCCCTCCAGACAGCAGACGGGGCGTGTGGTTCCGACCTGGAACTACGCCGTCGTCCACGCCTATGGAAGACTCGAGACCTATAGCGATGCCGGCCGCCTTCGGAAGCATCTTGCATTGCTTACCACAACTTTTGAGGCGGGTTTTACCTCGCCTTGGACTCTGGACGAAGCCCCGAAGGAGTTTATCGACGGCCTTATGGAAGGGATTGTCGGTATCGACATCCATATTACGCGGCTGGAGGGCAAGTGCAAAGTCAGCCAGAATCGTTCGGCGGAGGACCGAGCCGGCGCGGTGCAGGGGCTCCTGGGCCTCGGGGACCCGGAGAGCGCGGCCATCGCTCACCTGGCCTGTGAACACGCCCCTAAACAATGCCCGTAGCCTGAATTTCTCACCACGAGTCGGGAAGTGCGGGGCTTTAGAGCTTGCGGAAAAACTTGAAAGCGCTGTCATTCTGAGGAGCAGCGGCGACGAAGAATCGCGCATTGCCTTGAAAATACTCAGGGCGAGATCCTTCGCTGCGCTCAGGATGACAGCATTGGAGGGTTTTTCCGCAGCCTGTTTGGCCCCGCCGTCGCAAGGCCGTCCTGATTATGTCCAAGTCTCGCACCCCGCGCAGTTTGCAACCGCAAGCTGCCCAGGGCGCGGGACGAATAGAGGGCGGGTGAGGGGTCGCTCCGAATCTCTTTATCCTTCTCGCGCTCTCGCCCTTTCGTGCCGCAGTGTTCACGCACACATGGGCTTGAGATGCGCAGGGCGAAGAAACCCCTCACCCCCCGCCTTGCGGTCCCCCCTCTCGCAAAAGGAGAGGGCGGGTTTTCTCAAGCTAGCACTTATAACCCTGCTGCCTGGCAGCCCCTGGGAGCCTCCGCTCTTGCGAGTGTATCTCGACAAATTGTCGAGATTAGTTGTCGGGAGGGCTGGGGGTGGCGTCTTGTCCTTACCGTGGGCTAACACATAGGCTCAATTCTAATTTGACGAGGCGGCCAACCGTGCTATACTAGCGTAGAGTGCTGGGATAGAAGGCGGTAGAGAGCGGGAAGTGAGCGGGACGCTTACTCGGGTTCTTGGCGCGTGCTCGATTCCGGATGAGTTTATGAAAACGCAGTAGGTTAGCTGAGATTGGGGAGGATTGCGATGATCGGCGCAAAAACCAAGTATTGGAAAACAAGGGAGTTATGCTTATAGGGGGGCGGGGTCAAAGCGCCGACGCAAAAGATGTTAAAAATGAAGAGTCGTCTGGATGGGTCTTTGAAAACAAAGGGGTTAGAAAAGTGCTCTGGATGAGTGGATGAAAATAAACGGCTTAGCCCAATAAGCTTTCAACCGTTTGAAAGGAAAAGGGATAGGTGCCAGGCGGGGTCTTGCAGCAGTAAGTCCCGCGCAGCATTGCAGCCGTGATTAAACAAGGGGCAACTCAATGACTGGGGTTCCGTCAATGCCGCGGGCGTCGCATACCTCCGTGGCCATGCGTGCGTCACCCGCGAAGAAACCCCTCACCCCCCGCCTTGCGGGCCCCCCTCTCCCCAAGGGAGAGGGAGAGAAATCCAAACCACAGCCCTCTCCCAGGAGAGAGGGTACCCAACGGTGGAGGGCCGGTGAGGGGGCCCATTCAACTCTATTAGATTTTGGCGGTGCCCTGACCCAACGGCGACTTGATTTGACGCGCTTCGCCAATCGCGCTATTTTGCTGTAAAGGATAAGGATAAGGTGGACCGGCCCGGCAGCCACTCGACTTGCGCCTATGGCGTTCACGATCCGCAACCTGAAAATTCGCGACCAGATTCTTCTGGTGACGCTTCCCCCTCTATTGGTCTTGCTCTGCGCGGTGGCGCTCTTCTTCTACGCCTACTGGAGCGCCATTAACTCGGAGCGGGCGGCGTTGCGGTCCAAGGAAAGCGAGGTTCGGAGTGAGTCCTTCCTGCGGCACACCGATGAGGCAATCATGGGCGTCCGGGGGTACGTTTTCACCCGCCGGCAGGATTTGCTTGCCCCCTACGATAAGGCCGTCACGGACGGCTTGGCCGATCTCATCGCGCTGAGCGACTTGGACGTGGCTAATCCCGGACAGCAACAGGAGGTCATCCGAATTCTGGCGGAATTCGACCTGATGCAAAAGCAATGGGCTCAGCCCGCGATTGAGAAAGTTCGCTCCGGCCGGCATTTCGATGCCGCGGCGACCTTGGTGGGCGGCCAGGACCGGATGACCGCGATCCGTTCCGAGGTGTCCAAGCTCCAGAAAGAAGATGAGCGGCAGAATGAGAACGAGATGGCGGATGCGGAAGGGGTGATCCGGCACATGCTGGTGGTGGGCATCAGCCTGGCCCTAATCCTGGCAGGTATTTTGGTTATATTGACGAGGGTGGTAACGCGCCTGATTGTGGATCCGGTGCTGCAACTCATCCGCGCTTCCGAGCAGGTGGGGCGCGGCGATTTTGCGCCCGGGCTGCCCCCCATGGTGGACAACGAATTTGGCGCGCTCTCCCGAAGCTTCTCCCATATGACGACCGCCGTGCGGCGCGAACGTGAGGAAATCGCCTCCTTGAACCGGTTTTCCGAGGCGGTTACCCAGTGCACCTCGGAAGTTGAGGTTTATGACCTGCTTCTGCATTCCCTGAAAGAGCGGTTCCAACCGGTGCAGGTGATCATCTTCAAACTCAACATCGCCGAGAATTTTCTGGAGGCGGCGGCCACCCTTGTCCCACTTCCCAAGGAGGTCGCTGCCTGGCCGGTGATCGAAGAACCGCACAACTGCAAAGCGGTGCGCACCGGGCGCTCTTTTGTGGTGAACGACGTGCAAGCTGAGCTGCTCTGCCCCTCCAAATTCGTGTTGCCTTCCGCAGGAAGCTATTATTGCGGACCCTTGATCGCAGGCGGCATCATCATCGGCTCCGTCCGTGTGGAGGCGGCCGCGAACTTTTGCACCCCCGAACGCCAGCGCTTGCTGGAGAGTTATATGAGCGTGGCCGCCTCGGCCCTTTCCAACCTGCACCTGCTCGATAGGATGAAGCAGCAGGCCAACATCGACATGCTGACCGGGCTCTATAACCGGCGCTTCCTGGAGGATTACGCTCGCAAGCTTTTTGCCATCGCCCGGCGGCGCGTGCAGCCCGTGGGAATGATCCTGTTGGACTTGGACAACTTCAAAAACTTTAACGACGTCTTTGGACATGAGGTTGGCGATCGCATTCTGCGCCAGTTTGCCAAGACGCTTGCCGCTACCATGCGCGAAGCCAACCTTGCCGCCCGATATGGAGGAGATGAATTCATTGTGATCTTGCCCGATACGAGCGCGAAATCCTGCGCCCTGGTGGTTGAGCGCATCCGCCAAGCGGTGATGTCGATGGTGGTCCCTTCCACCTTGGAAAAACCATTACCCCCGCTCACCGTGAGTGCAGGGGTCGTGGCATTCCCTGAACACGGCCATACCCTGGAGGAGATCGTCGAGGCTGCGGATAAGGCGATGTACGAATCCAAGCGCCGGGGGGGCAATTGCGTGACCGTGGCATTAATCCCGGAAGCTGCGGCGGGCTAATGCTTTGTGCTATCATCCTTGCTCGGCAGGTGTTTCCGCTGGCGTGGTGAGGCGCCCCAACCCGCATTTCTCACCGCGATTGGACGGGGCTGCTGGAAGGGCGGGGCTTTACAGGCTGCGGAAAAACTCGAAAGCGCTGTCATTCTGAGGAGCAGCGGCACGTCCCCGATGGATAAGGAAAAGCCGCGGACCTAAAAAACAGGTCCGCGCTACCCTTGCTCGGCCCGAGTTTCTGCCTATCATGGGCAGCCGAACGGCTGTCGATGCTCAGAATGACAGCGAATGGGCTCAGGATCACAGCATTGTAGTTTTTTCCGCAGCCTGTTTAGCCCCGCCGAAATCGCGGCCCCGAGGTTCCAGACCTGTCGTGAGAAATCCGGGCTAAAGGGCGCGAGACTACGAAGATTCGGAGCAATTACTCCCGGAGCGTGCCGCTGATTGCTGCACCAAGGACTTTGACAAAACCCATGGCAAAATACTCTCGAAGATTGCTGGCCCGTGCCAAGAAGATTAAGTTGCTCCTGCTGGATGTGGACGGAGTCATGACCGACGGCAAATTCTACTATGTGCCCCAGCCCGGCGGCGGCTTGCTTGAGACCAAAGGCTTTGACTCCCGCGATGGCTTGGGTTTGCGCTTGGCCCACCACTCCGGCCTCAAATCCGGCATCATTACCGGACGCAGTTCACTGGTGATTGAATCCCGCGCCAAGGATCTGGGAATTCAATTCCTTGAGCAAAACGCCTTGGAAAAGATCCGGCCCTACGAAAGGATCCGTGAGGCTGCCCAGGTGGTGGACGCCGAGGTTTGCTATGTCGGCGACGACCTTACGGATCTGCCCTTGCTCACCCGCGTTGGTTTGGGCGTCTGTGTGGCCAACGGGGATGACCTGGTGCGCAAACACGCCCACTTTTGCACTCGCCGCCCCGGCGGCAGCGGCGCCGTGCGCGAAGCCATCGAACTGATTCTGACCGCGCAAGGGAAGTGGCGCGCTATCCAGAAATCCTACCTCCGCGGGGACCGCGCCATAAACCTTCAACACGGCGACGAGGCCGGCACTTCTCCCCCCGCTCTCCCCACCCCGCCCGCTAGGAAAGCGGAATAGCCTCTCATTGCCGGAAGGGCTTTACCCGCCGCCTCCACCACCTGGAGGTGATCCTGTGCGGCGCGATCCCGCGCCGGGAGCACGCGTCGCTGAGGATATCGCGCTGGAGAAGGAGTTGCCCAACGCGGTTGCGAAGGTTGAAGCGGTGATGGGATCCCAACCGGGGCCTGAGTACCAGGCGGGTGAATAATTCCGCGTTCCCCCGTGCGCCGTTTGTGCCAGCGCGGCAGCGAACTTTTCGCACCACACCTTCTCTACGTTTAATGCCATGGCAAAGGGGAGAAGTCTCTCGAACAGAAGGGGCGTGGTCCGGAGAGGAGTGCGCGCGTCGCGACGGCCCCGCTCCGTGGTTGTCATGAACTGGCGGAAGCCCTCAATCTGGTCTAAGAGGGCGCGGCCCGAGCGCGTCGGGGCCTTGAGAAGCATGTGGAAAGCGTAATTGATGGCCACCAGGATGATCAGGGCAACACCCACTTCAGGGGAAGCGGCCCACGCCATCACCCCCAACCCCGCCGCCTCAACGATGAAGAAGGCAAGGCAGATCGCACTCGTGATCAGCGCCTGCTTTCGCGCCGTGGCGGGATGGTGGGGATCGGAAAGCGCACACCTCCATAAGGCGACGGCCAGGACTGCCGCAGTCAGGCAACCCAGGCTCCACGGTAGGAGCACGATGGTTAGGAAGAGCACGAGAAGTCCTTGCCCTCCCTGAATTGCGAATCCGCAACGAGCGACCGTGGCCAGAGAAATCAACAAACCTGGGATCAGGTAGCGGGCGTTGGTCATGAAATAGGCCCTTTGCAGGCCCCATCGCAGACGGTAATGAAGCGCTTCGATGGCGCCTCCGACAATTGCCTGATGAGCGGGGATCAGTGCAATCGTATCACCCGCCGCAAAGAGCTTATGGAGGACGAGTTTTTCATCAGGCGTGATTTTCTGCGCTGGACCCTCGCTCGATCCCGGCCGGACGCCGGTGGGCGGTGGACTCGATTTCAGGCGGCCAAGAATGTAAGCGCCGGAGGCGTCTTCCAGAATGGCCATGTGCTTCTTTACCGCCGAGTCGACCAGATTAGCGACCATCGTTTTTTGGTCAAAGACCCCGCGCCATAGGTAGCGAAGAGCGGCAGGGGAAAATCCCCGGGGTGGATCGGATCTCGGTACGACCTCGCCCCGGGCAGAATCGGCCCCCGCCAGGAACCACGCCGCGGAGTAGTAAATAAGGATCACCATGAGGCCCAGGAGGCCAATTAAAAGGGCTTGATTGTCTTCCCGGAAGTATTGATGCTCCTGCTCTTCGGTGGGCGGGTGCACAAATCCCTTGGGCCAGCGGACCACTAGGGTCAAGCCCTCATAGGGTCCGAGGACGCGCGTCGTGCGGAAGGTCGCGTTGCCTTGGGCATCCGCCGATGCGACGTAATTGGTCCCCGCTGAGTTCGGCCGGCCCGTGTAAGCATCCAGCAAGATGGCTTGCGGAGCGATTCCCGTGGGCAGATGGACGGTGGCAGTGGCTTGCGCAATAGGTAAGGTCCACCAGTCTCCCGTCACATTCCAATAGAGCTCATCATACTCGGGAAAGAATCCCAATCCGCGATCGACGGTGTAGGCGAGTTCGTAACTGTGCTCGGCGGAAACCAATTCGCTCCCTCCGCCCAGGTAAATGGAGAGACCATTCGGGTACTTTCGCAGCCGGAACTCCGCGGGTCGAGCGTCACACTGAAGAGAGATGACCTCCAAATGGATGGTGTACGGATTGCCAAATCGATCGTGGTAGCGGGTAGGAACATCCCGATGTAATTCAACGTGTTTTTGTGGTCCTACAGTAGAAACCTTGATCGTCTCGCGCAGCAGAAGCGTGGAGTCACGATTGACCGTGATGTCACTGTCATAGGAAAGTATCTGCTCGCTGCTTGGCGCCGGGACAGCTTCCTGCGCGGCCAAAACTGCGGTAAAGCTCCAGGTGAAGATGGCGTGAAGTGTAACGATCAGAAGCGGGAGTCGTTTAAGCATGTTGGCCAAACCTGACGGGAAACTCTCGCCGCGCGGGGACGCATTTGGCCGGGATTTCTCGCCACGACTCTGGAAGGGCGGGGCTTCAGCCCCGCCGAAATCGAGGCTCCCGCCCACTTTTCGTCCCGCACCCCGCGCAGGGTGCGGGACGCGGGAATAACCAGAAAGGCCCTCTAACGGCGGGGCTGAAGCCCCGCCCTTCCAGAGTCGTGGTGAGAAATCAAGGCTGGGCTGTCAATCCTCAGAATGACAGCGAACGGGCTCAGGATGACAGCACGGAAGGGTTTTTCCGCAGCCTGTAAACCCCCGCCCTTCCAGGCCCGTGGTGGGAAGTCCGGTCTAAGATCCCGAAGATTTATGCCGGTCATTTGCCGGTAGACAAGCTCTTGGGTCGAAACATATCGCCGGCTTTTTGAGCCACCAAACGGCGCGGGGCCAGCCGCTGCACGAAGATCATCAGCCGGTTGATGAATCGTGTGACGGCAAGGCTGCGGCCCCGCTCAAAAGCGCGCAAGGCGACTTCCACCACCTCTTCCGGCGATTGTAATCCGCCAGGAAACTCGATCTTGCTGAACTGGCCGGCGTCAAAGAAGTTCGTCGCCGTGCCACCAGGGCAAAGCGCCATAACCTTTACGCCGTAATCGCGCAACTCTTCCGCCAGCCCCATGGAAAAACTCGTGACGTAAGCCTTGGTGGCAGCGTAGACGCTGGTGTACGGTATCGGCTGAAAGCTGGCCGTCGAGGAAAGGTTGATGATGCCGCCGCCGCGCTTCGCCACCATGGCGGGAAGGAGCAGGTGGCTCAACTCGGTAAGCGTCATGATGTTCAAACGAACCATCTCCGACTGGCGGTCCAGCGGCAGCTTCCAGAATTCGCCGTGGGCTCCAAAGCCTGCGTTGTTCACCAAGAGATCTACCTCAATCCCGCGGTCCTTGAGACTCGCCGCCAAGCGCCCGGCCGCTCCCTCTATACTGAGGTCCTGCTCGATGACTTCCACCCGCAGGGAATGTTTTGCAGCGATTTCGCGCCCCAGGGCTTCAAGCTTATCCTTCGACCGCGCCACCAGAACCAAGGGCCTGCCGCGTGCCGCCAGAGCGCGCGCGAAGCACGCGCCAATTCCGCTGGAGGCTCCGGTGATCAGGGCGAAGTTGTCTTTTGCCGTCGTGGCCGTGGTGCGGTCTTTGCTCTGCGGATCGGGCATGGCTTATCCTCCGTGTGAGATTGTCTGGCGATCCGATGATCGGGAGATCGGGTGAATAAAGAACTATCGGCGTTTGGTTGGTTTTTGCTCACCCGATTACCCGATCACCTGCTCACCCGATTGGTTTGGTACGCCGTGTTAACGTGCCTCGTGCCCGTGGCCATCAGGTGTTCGGCTTCGGCCTGGGATTTGATTCCACCCCGCGCCCCTATTGCGGTGCAGTTTAGCGCGCCCATGGCGTTCGAGAAGTCCAGCGCGCGGGCAATATCCCACCCCGCCAGTAAGGCATAAGCAAAGGCCCCGTGGAAGACGTCCCCCGCGCCCGTGGTGTCCACTGTTTCCACCACGAATCCCGGCGAGTAGATAAAACGCCCCGCATGGTAAACCAAAGCGCCGTCGCGGCCCAGCGTCATACCGGGTGTGCGCACACGGTGCTCACGCGCCATGTTTTCGAGCACCTCGAAGGGGTCGGCGTGGCCGGTAACAGCGGGCAGAAAATTGGTTGAGGCGATCAGGTAGTCGAGGTAGGGAAAAAGCTTCTCGACGTTCTTGTAAACGGTGTCGAGGTCCGCCAGCACCGGGATGTGCGCGCGGTGCGCCCGGCGTACCGCGGCCAGCGCGGCTTCCACGTCGCACCCATCCACATGCAGCAGGCGCGCAGAGGTGATGGCGGTGGGCTTAAGTTCGTGGGGCTGAACCGTCAGCCGAGAGTCGCGATCCCAGAATACCGTGCGCTCTCCCGTTGCCTGGTCGACGATGATGTAGCCGTATTGGTTGGGAACGCCGCGCATCACCCGGGTGTCCGACATGTCCAGGCCCTCGCGGCGCAAACTGGCAAGCTGCAATCGGCCGCCGGGGTCATCACCTACCTTCCCGATGTAACGCACCTTTAATCCCAGGCGGCGGCACGTGACAAGAGCCGTCGCCACCTGCCCACCGGCTTGCATCGACGACGCCACCACGCGCTCCTTGCCGCCCAGGGCAGGGAACTCGTGGACCGTCATCACCGTGTCCGTAGCGTTTAGACCGAGGCCGACCACATCCACCTTAGCACGAGCCACTTGCACCTCCGAAAAGCTGCGAGGCAAATACTTTATCACCGTTTTCCCGCCTTCGTACCGAGCCGGTCTCTTGGTATCGGATCATTTGGCCATCGGGTCATCGGGCGATTGAGTGATTTGCGATTTTCGAGGTCACCAGATTGCTTAATCTTTTCTCCGAGCGCTATCGATGACCGATATGGAGAAGTGTGTCACGCGGTGGAACCCAACACGGCTAACCTGCGCACCGTCCCCAAAGGTTCGCGTGCATTGCGCTGCCCGTTTCGCTGTCAGGCTGAGCCGCCGGGTTTGATATTCCCGTGGACGCGGTGCGAAAGGGTGCCTTACACTTGAGGCGATCCAAGCATCCCGGCCCGACAGCCGAAGGATGAGGATGGTGAGATGTTATGTCGTACTATGAAATCATCTTTACTTACCAAGGAGAATCCCCATGTCTGTTGATAACGCCGGCTCGCCAGGAGCCGTGGTAAACCCGCTGAAGATAATGCTCCGCGAAGGGAAACCGGTGATCGGAACGACCATCACGGTAGCGAGCGCGGAAACCGCTGCTCAGGCGGCTACGCTCGGGTTTGATTTTCTGTGGATCGAAATGGAGCACAGTCCGATTACGCTCGAAACCTTGCGCAACATCATCCTGGCCACGCGGGGTCTAAAGGCGGTGCCGATTGTGCGAGTTCCCGTCAACGAGCTCTGGACCGCGAAACGCGTGCTGGATGCCGGAGCCCTGGGAGTTATCTTCCCGTTTTGCAGCACACCGGAATTAGCGCGTCAGGCGGCGGCGGCGTGCAAGTATCCACCGCACGGGCGGCGGGGTTCGGGGCCAGGCTTAGCTTCGTTCCGCTGGCCGGCGCCCGAGGGCTACCACACCTTCGCTGATAATAACGTCATGGTGGTGGTTATCGTGGAAGAGGAGCAGGCTGTCGAGAACGTCGAGGCGATTGCCGAAACGCCCGGCGTCGACGTCATCTTTGTTGGTACCAGCGACCTTTCCTTCTCGATGGGTTACCGTGGGCAATCGGGTCATCCGAGGGTGCAGGAGGCCCTAAAAAGGGTCGCTGCCGCCGGCAAAGCGAACGATAAGTTTGTGGGATTGCCGGTTAAAGACTCCGAGCAGATCAAGAAGTATGTTGATTGGGGCTTTCAGTGGTTTCAGACCACGACGGAGCTTGGTTTGATGGCGCGCGGCGCCCAGCAACTTCTCGAACCCCTGGGCCGGTCGGCAGATCCGTTACAGCAGGGGCTGCTCTATTAATCGTTTCTGGCGGGATGGTGGCTTTATCCCTGCTACTCCAGGCCCAAGAAAATTGACGGTCTGACGTGAAAGCGTTGACCGAACAAAACTGCTTGGGCATTGGAGATGGGACGGTTGCCATTCAGAATGTCGGACATGCGAGATTGCGGAATCGCTGGTTCAAAACCTTTTTGATTCATCCTGTTTTCATCCATCAGGAAATTCAAAAGCTCATGGGGGGGAAACTTCTTCAATTTTCGCTCCCGCGTTCGCTGCTCATACTCTTCGATGAGGAGAACCCAAGTGCGGAAGAGTTTGTCTTCATCTCTGGTCCGCTTTGCCCCTTTGCCGGCAAGCCCCGACACGGTGTTGAGCGCTGCTACGTATTCGGATTTGGATTCAATTACCGTGGGGATCTCTAAGGTTTCCATTTGTCATACTCCTTGTGCGTCATGACGGCACGCACGATTACTACAGATTCCGTGAAGTCGAGGATTGCCAGCAGCCGGAATTTATTCCCGCCGATGTTAAATACCACATGCGGCGCAACATAGTCGGCCGTATTAAAGGTTTTCTTCACATCAACGAAGGATCGCCATTCCGCCACCCGGACAACTGCCGTCCAGCGGTCCAGCACCTTCCCCGACTGCGGATAGACTTTCTTGAACTCATCAGTCAGAGGCTCGCCAAGCAATCTCATCGAGCCCAGTATACCAGAATGGTATACTCTCATACTAGAAAATATGAAATGACGCGGGTCTGCACCCTGCACTTCGTGGTTTCATCATTCAATTCAGCATTCCAAATTCACGAAAGGAACCCGCGGAAGCGCGCCGGTGAAACTGCATAGCCTGGGAAAATGCCGGCAGGATCTTCCACCCCAAGGTGGCGCATGGCCACCTCCGCAAAGACATCGCGGAAATCGGTGGTCAATGCCAAGTCCCGCCCGTCATGGAGTTGATGGTCGCTAAGGCCCGGCCATTTGCCGTAAACCTTGCCCCCTTTCACCGATCCACCTAGAACGAACATGGCATGAGCGTGACCATGGTCTGTGCCGTGGTTGCCGTTCTCGCGGGCGGTGCGGCCGAACTCCGACATGGTCAGGACGGTGATGTCAGCCATACGGTCTCCCATGTCCTTGTGGAAGGCGGCCAACGAATCGCCGAAGTCCTTCAAGCGGTTGGCCAGTTGGCCATTCACTCCCCCTTCGTTTACGTGGTTGTCCCACCCGCCCACTTCCGCGAAGGCAACTTCCAGCCCGGCGCCGGATTTGATAAGTTGCGCGATCTGTTGCAAGCTCTTGCCCAGGGGCCCGCGCGGATAGTCCGCGCCATTCTCCGGCTGGTACACTCCGATTTGCATGCGTTGCAGAGTGGAGATGGCTTCAAAAGTCTCGTGCGCAGTGCGGGAAAGCAGCCGGTCGGAGGCCGAGGCGTACATCTCTTCGAAGGCGCTCGCGGCCCGTTGCACACCGTGCCCCTGCGGGTTAGCGTTGCCCGCCAAGTGGAAGCCTTGCAGGTCCTGCGTGCAGAGACACGACGCGGGGCCCATCATCGTGCGCGGGGTGGAGGCGGCAAAGGCCACAGCCCGGAAGGGTGTGGCATCGGGCTGGGCAGCGCCTTGTAAGAAGCGATTCAGCCAGCCGTCAGGAGTGGACTTCACGCCGGGCGTCGCCGACTCCATATAGTCCTGCGCGTCGAAATGCGAGCGCGTGCTGTCCGGTGAGCCGGCCGCATGAACGATCGCCAAATGGCGAGCATCGAACAGAGGCTTCAGGGAAGCGAGGCCGGGGTGCAGCCCAAAGAACCCGTCAAGGTCAAGGGCGCTCAGGCCCCCATCGCTGCGCTTGGAGGGCTCCGGGATGGCAATGGTCGGGCGCAGGGCGTGATAGTTCTTTTCGCCGAAGGGGACCACGATGTTCAGCCCGTCGGCCGCCCCCCGCTGGAAGATGGCCACCAGGATTTTCTTGCGGCCGGGCTGCTCCATCGCGAAGGCGGCGCGGCGCAGGAAGCTAGGAACAAAGCCCGCACCGAACAGGCTCAGGCCTGTGGTTTTCAAAAAATAGCGTCGGGAAATTGTCATTGTTGCCTCAATTGCACGTATAAGGTGTCAGGTGCCAGGGGTCCGCAAAGCCTAATTCCTGAAACATCTCCCTTCAACTGACACCTGTCACCTGAAACCTGCCCTTCACCGCCTTTGGAAGTCCGGCGACCCAAGGAGCAGGGCCGCCATCAGCGCGGTCTTGGGGAATGCGCGCGGATTACCTTCGCCGACGCTGCCCAAATCCGCGAAACTCTTCATGGCCGCCGTGCGGGTTTCGGGGGAGACGGCCCCCCCGAGAGTTCGTTGCACCAAGTGATCCCAGACGGCCTGGGGGTCATCGGAAGGGGTCAGCGCTTGAAGATCAAGTTGGGTTCCACGAATCCGGTTGGCCGCCAGGGCCATGGAGAAATTCATTCGCGCCAGCAAGGTGCCGGAGTTGATCCAGTTGCCGGCCCGGTCGGGATAACCCGTGGGTGCTTGATACTGGAAAAGCGGCTGGCCCATCCGCACGATCTGCCCCATCAGCGGCTCGCCGCCGTCGGTTTCTGCGTCCAACGTTCGCAATGAGCTGGCAACAAGCTCGAAGGGCGATTTCACTTTCGTCCGGAAGGCAGCCTGAGAGTTGAACTCCCGCGAAGTCAGGATCGTTCTTAAGACCGCGCGAATGTCGCCATGGGACTTGGTAAAGGTGCGAGCGGTGTGGTCAACGATGGAAGCGGGAGGATCATCGGCGACGATGTGGCGGCAGAGTTTTAGAGAAACGAAATGCGCAGTGGACGGATGGGCCGCCAGAAGCTGAAGCACTTCCTTTCCATCTTCTACCCCGCCCGGGCCCTGGATCTTGCGGCCCAGAACCGTTTTTTCATCGCCGTCGTGCAAGCGCGGCCGGAAAATGAATCCCCCGCCTTGCCGCGGGCCATCGATGGTCCAGCCGGTAAAGCATCGCGCCACTTCCCGCACATCCTGCTGCGCGTAGCCGCCGTCCACGCCCAGGGTGTGGAGTTCCATCAGCTCGCGCGCATAGTTTTCGTTCAGGCCGCGGCGATCAGTTTGGGGGCGCTGGCCTTTTGCCCTGGCCGCCGCGTTGGGCGCAACGCTCAACCAGTTATCCAGATAAAAGAGCATGGCCGGGCTTTGCGCTGTGGCCATGAGCAATTGGGAAAAATTCCCGAGAGCATGGGGCCGGATGGTATCGTGCTCGAAGGAAGTCAGAAGCCACTTGTCGACTCCCTTGTAGGCATAGACATTGAAATGGTTCATCCAAAACTGAACCATGACTTCCTGAAGCTGCCGCTGGCTGTAAGCCGCGCGCCAGAGTTGTTCGCGGCCGAGCTCCATGATGACCCGGCGGGGTCCATCTGCTTCCATCGCTGAGGTCATCTCGGGCTTGGCCGGCTTGACCGCACCATCCTGGTTGGGGGCCTTGGACGGCGGCACTCTCATGCCCTCTTGCTTCGCCTCCGGATTGTTGCGCGGCTTCGGGTCAGGGAAGTCCTCCATCAGTTCCGCCGGACTCATTGCCAGGGTGGGAAGGGAGGCGATCTTTTGATCCAGCGCGGAGTCCTCAATTCTCTCGGGATGGAGTTGTTCGTCCAGGACCCTTTTGATCCCGACTTGCTTGGCTCTTTCCACGTCTTGGGGCCGTGGGCCGAAAGTTGTGCGGCTGAGAAAATGCCAGGCCGCAAGGTCGGGAGTAAGCCTCGCATTCGCTTTATTTTTCATAAAAGAGCCCTTCGCATGCCGTGCAAGCCAGGCGGGAAAATCAATGTTGCCGCCTCCGGCCGTTAGAATCGCTGCGCTGGTTATTCCTGTAGAGCGCCCTCAGTTAATTATAACCCTTCCTCGGGAGAAAAGTTGCGACGTGAGGTTAGTGCTCGAATTTGAGTTGCTGCGCTTGAGGAAGTTGTGCAGGGGGCCGGACCTTTCACTACGACATGACCAGGCTGCATACAGGCAGTGGCTTTTTCAGGCAACCCTCTCCCCAGGTGCGGCTTCAGAATTACGAGCGGCTATCGGTCTGCAGTTCCCTTGGGGGGCTCTTTTGCAGTTGTTTTTGCGGTCCACGGGCAATTGGTGTAGAATCAACCCAAGTAAAGTCCTGGGGCAAATGCCAGTAGGGGTAAACAGCTTGCTTAGAAATGCTCGTTGTTCAGGCCGCCGGGAAAGTCCCATCCTGACTGCCACTGGCGGGGCCGTGTTCGTCGCGGTCGTGCTTCTTGTCGTGACCGTCGGAGTTCTGGCCACCGGATCGCGCCTACCCAACCCAGGGCGAAACCCCACCAGTTGGCACACATCGAAAAGCAGCCTCATGACGGAGGGTGGCGGCGATGAATTGGCGCCGGTGCAAACGGATGATTCTCGGCCCTCTCCCCCCATCGTAATGATCGACGCCACCCCTTATTGCTTCCCCCCCATTGAATTGCCTCTCCCGGAGCTTGTGGGCGTTCCTCACGCGCATGGCTTACGAGCGCCTCCCCACGTCTAGTCCCTTTCCATCACTCGTGTCGATTTTCGCCGTGTGAAGGCGAGCGGCGCTTCGATTAATTCCCATCTGTCAATGTCCCCAGCGTGCGGCGATTGAACTGCCGGCCCGCAGAGGGGGATGCGACGTGCAAAGAGCAGCCACCCAGGCTGGAACCCTCGCTGTCTTAAGGGCGCGAATAAGGTGCGGGATCTGCCCGGCCTGGGGAATGCCGCAACTGAGCACACCAAAGACATGGAGGGTAGTTTTGTGAGCGCAATTCTGGTGGCCCCGATCATGACGGTGGGTGGGGAGACCGGGGAAGGGATTCCTCGCGACTTCCGCCCTGGCGCCGCGCTGCCGGAAGGGGATGCCGCGGCCTCGAAAGACTCCTGGCAATCTCAACCGGAGATCCCGGAATCCCCCGGGGCAGCCTTGGTCAGGGAATTTGATGCCCTGTACCATAAGTATGAGCGGCGCGTCTTTCGACAGTGCTACCGCATGTTGGGAAATCAGGAGGACGCGGAGGATCTGACCCAAGAAGTTTTTCTCCAGTTATTCCGAAAGGCCCACACCTTTCGCGGGGAAGCCAACTTTTCCACGTGGCTGCATAGCCTGACGGTTAACACCGTCTTGATGCGACTGCGCCGTAACCGCCGCTGGCGAGAGGCGGTCACATCACTGGATGTCGTACCGGGCGCCGACGAAGGGGTAAGTGACGTCCTCACGATGGCGAGCGTTGTTGCCGCGCCAGCCACAAACACGCTGGACAAATTAAGTCTGGACGTAGCCATTGCTCAATTGCCTTCCGGTTATCAGGAAATTTTCCTCCTTCATGACCTGGAAGGCTATAGGCACGACGAGATTGCCAAACGGCTCGGCATCAGCGAGGGCACATCGAAATCGCAACTGCATAAAGCCCGGCTTCGGCTTCGCGTGCTGATGGAATCGTCCGGCGGCCGCAAGGCAAGTTTGGACAGCGCGCCCGCGGCCCTCAACAGGCGCAAAAAGCGCCGCCCATCTTCCTGCGTGCCTGAGTTGGTATTGGCATAACAAGGTGAGGGCTTGTAGCAGCAGGGCTGAACAGGCTGCGGAAAGACTTTGTGGCGCTTGGCGCTGGCACTGTAGGCACCCCCCCGGCGGAATGGAACTAAAGGGAATAACCACCCCGGCGCTTAAGGCGCCACTCCTCCTGAATCAGGAGGGGAGTGGTTGAAAACGCTCCCCTCCTCAGTTGAGGAGGGGTGGCGCGCCGAGCGCCGGGGTGGTGCTGACAAGGCGATTAGGGGGTGGTGTTGATACCGGTAGTGCCACTGAGTTTTTCCGCAGCCTGTGAAGCCCCACGCCTCCAGACCTGAGGTGAGAAATCCGGCTTAGCGGTTTGCTGTTCACGTGAGCTGACCGTTCCCAATTCGACCCCCACATCCACCGCCTCACGGTCCCCCCTCTCGCCAAGGGAGAGAGTTTGCGGAGGCGGTGCGATTCGAAAACGAGAGGCCTTTTAACTGCGTCTCTGTGCTCCGGCGGTAAAGTCAGCGGCGCCGGGCTTTGTTGGCTTTGATTTCCGCGCTGGTATTTGTGGGCTTTAGTTCCGCTGTGGCCCCGCTCTTTTTCCGGGTTTTCGTCGATGCAGTCGTTCCCCCGCTGCAGGGTGTAAGCGGTGTGTTGTCAGGCGTCACGGTAACACTGGGCTGTGCCCAGTCGGATGTGTAAGTCGTGTTCAGGCGGCTAAGGATCGCGGAATCGGTGACGATGATTCCGCACTCGCGGTTCTTATCCAGAGAGACGCAGGAGAAGTTTTCCGAGCCGATATAGGCCTGAGCAATCGACGTCCCGTAATCGGCCAGGATCATCTTGGCGTGGATATAGAGGAACGTTTTGCAGACAGCATTCACCCCCCCCTTTAGCATGGTGGTGACGCCGCGCGCGTTGCCGTTGACCTTGCCTTCCTCGCTGAGCACCGCGGCAATGAAGCGTACCGTCACGCCGCGCTTGGCCGCCGCTACCATCGCCCCCAGCGTTCCGGGATCTTCGGCTTCTTCGCAGTAGATGTCGAGTGTTTTTTGGGCGCTGTTGACGAGCGACGTTAATTTGGCGCTCGAATTGACCGGACTCCACACCAGCGAGGCCACCTTCGGCGTGATCGCGTTGCCGGACCAATCGGCCTGGAACACGGCGTCGATCTCCGCCACTTCCGCCGGCACGGTGGTGACGATCCCGAAATCGCGCGTGGAGCCGAAGTAATCGGCCACGAGGTTGAAGCTCATGACGATCGCAGTGGCGCCGTCGATTACGATGGCTTTCTCGTGCGTCACCTCAAAGGTGCTGGGCGCTTCTTTGCACTGGATTCCCGCCTGGGTCAGCTTTTGAATCGCCGGCGTGATGTCTGTCTGCTGCATCCGGGCGGTGAAAGAGTACCAATTGTAGAGGACGCGCACCGTGACTTTCCGTGCCTGGGCCGCCTCGAGGGCCGACATGATCTGCGCATCGGTGAGTTCGTAAATGGTGAGGTCAATGCTCTTCGTCGCCGCGTTTATAGACTGTAGAACCAGGGTGCGGCCGTCATCGGGTTCGACAATCAAGGTGTGAGCAGAAACCATGATCTTCCTCCTGAGGTTTACACCGCCGCAGCGGTTAGTGACCTGTGCCCTGTAAACAAATCCGTGGACAACGGGTATCCACAGGATGTGCATTCTTGATTCATGTATTCCCGACCGGAGGATTTTCTCACGCTCGATCCCCCATGGCAACTGCACATCTTCAACCTGTACGTCGCCCTTAAGATCGGGAAGCCTTCGGAAGCAGCGAGCTTGACGGTCTTGATTCGGGGCCATAAACTAGACCCCTGCTGATTTCGAGCGACGTTGGCTCGCCGGGCGGTGGCCAACGTGAAAGTACTCGTCATGGCCGGGCAACGCTCTTCTTTAATAGAAATCAAAATCGGAGCCCTCTCCCAGGGGAGAGGGGGCTCGACCGAGGAGGGCAGGTAAGGGGTCCTTTTCAAGCGGCTCGGACTTTGACGGAGCGCAGGGGGGGAGCTTAATAAATCAAATGCCTAGAATTTTGTGCTTAATCCTCGCGTTGCTCTGGCTGCCCGCTTTGGGCATGGCCCAATGCGCCGCTCATGACCAACCCCAACGGCGGACGGCTCATTCTGCCGGGGCAGACTGGCACCTGAAAGGCGAAGGCGTAGTCTGCTGCCCCTGCGCCGTGCCCTGCCCGTGCCGTACAAACGGCGGCTCCACCTATGGACATTGCGAGGCGACGCTGTACCTCCACATTAAAGAAGGCCATTATGGAACGGTAAGCCTGGACGATCTGAATGCCGTGGATACGGGCGGCATGTGCAGCGTGAATTACGAGAAGCTTTCCGCCATATACTTCGACCGTTCGGCCTCCCCGGAAGTCCAAGAAGCGTTTTTGCAATTCCTGGCGAGCTTTTCCGCGACGCAAACGGAGGAATTTCCTTACGTGCGTACCGTTTCCATTCACACCCAGGAATCGGATGGCCACCTTATTCAGGTTTCCATCCCGGGAATCCTGGAGATGGCGGTGGACCGCAACTGGGGCCAAGGGTCACCTCCACTGCCTGCCTATGCCGCTCAAGACCGCTTCGCCAATGCTTTGCAATACGTTCAGAATATTCGCTACAGGATGCACGATGACGGGGGCAAAGTGAATTTTGATTACAGCCGGCGGCAGGCGAACTATCGGTCGATCGACTTGGACGCTGCTGACTACGGGGCACGGCGAATGATCATCCAGTACCTGGACGGAAGCGGATGGTTTAACCCGGCAATGTTGCAGATCGTCAAGGAAGAACACTTGACCCTTCCTGACCTTGATGCCATACGCCGGGAAGTCGTGCATCTCCGGGGAATGCCAAGAGGGACGCGGTGAAGCCACGGCGTTCGCTCTCGACAATCCTGAAGTGCGTCCTTATCCTCCTGACCCTGCGCACCTCCGCCCTGGCGCAGTCTACCCATGAGTTGATGCAGAAGGGCATGGCAGCCCTTCAATCCAATGACTTCAAGCGCGCCGAGCAAATCTACACGGAACTGGTCAAAAAGGATCCCTCCGCCGCCAATCTTCATTATCTCGCCATTGCGGAATTCTCCGCGGGCGCCGTCGAACCAGCGATCGTGCACTTCAAACAGTCCCAACGGCTTGGTGACGATTCTCCCAACCTTCACTATTACCTGGGACTTGCGTACATGCAGCACCAGGAACAGAGTGCGGGAATCCGCGAGTTTCGAGTGGCGCTGGCGAAAGATCCCAAGCTGTTCCCGGCGGAAGCCGCGCTCGGCATCGCCCTGCTGAACGCCCGACAGCCTAAGGATGCTTTGCCTCACCTTGAACGGGCGCGGGCGCATTCCGGGAACGACCCGGAAATCGCGGCGAGTTTTGTGCGGGCGGAATTCGACGCGGGTGACGCGAAGAAGGCCCTGGTGGGTATCGACGACGCGGTGGATAAGATTCCGGACAATCCCCGCTTAGACGCGACTTTGGCTTTTCTCTGCCTGCATCATCAGGAGGCTCAGAAGGCGCGGCAACTGCTCGAAAGCGCCAGCGAGTTGACGCCCCAGGACACCACGCTGAAGCTTCTGCTGGCCGAAGCCAGCCTCCGGGCCGGTGAACCGGTGGAAGCGCTGGCGGTATTGAAAGGTATTCCGGAAGCTGCAGGAAACGGGGGAGAACTGGCGTTTTTGCGCGGCAGTGCTTACTTGCTGGGGGGAAAAACGGCAGAGGCCGCCCCCTATTTATCCGCAGCGATTGCCGCGGACCCGGTGAACGTCGATTACTTATTTGCCTATGCCGGACTCCAGGGGGCCGAGGAACTTTACTCCGACGCCCTTGCCACGCTCAGCAAAGCCCGCCAATTGGATGCCCAATCCGACAGCATTCTCTATCAAATGGCCGTGACCTACGCGCTGATGCACCGTTACACGGAAGCCATGCAAGCCTGCCAGGATGCTCTTCGCCTCACGGGCCGGCAAGAGGAAATCTACTTCCTCATGGGAGTTATCAAACTTGAGCAGGGAGATTCTCGGGGGGCGGAAGAATCTCTTCGCCTGGCATTGGCTTTAAATTCTCGCGTGGCGCTGTACCATGCGGCGCGCGGAGTGGCCCTATTTGAAATGTCCAACCCCGCTGAGAGCCAACAGGAGTTGAACCGGGCCTTGGCTCTGGATGTACAGGCAACGCCCGCATACCTGTGGCGAGCGCGGCTGCTGGCGCGACAAGGTCAGTTGAACCAGGCGATCGCCGATTACGTCACCTATACGACCCTCGCTCCCGATGTTGCCAAGGCTTATCAGGAGCTGGAAGCCCTCTATCGCCAAACTGGCCAGGCGGAACAGGCGGCTGCCGCGCACACCAAATACGTGGCGCTGAAAGCCGAGAAAGGTGAAGAAGAACGGGCGCCCTCCTTCCTTGACCAGCTCTGGTTGACCCGCATCCGCGAAGGTCTGGTGCAAGCTGATTCCGCCGCTCGTTGATACGCGTGGCTTGAAGACAAGACCGTTCGCTCAGATGGGTTCAGAAAATTGCTTCTCAGATGGCTCCGGGGTAACCCCCTCATCTGCCCTCATCCGTCGGGCAACTTCTCCCCTGGGAGAGAGAGGACCGCAAGGCGGAGGGGGCCCCACGTTTTGCAAGTTGTGGGGATGAGGGGTCTTTTCGCAGGTGATGCATGCATAGCTCTGGGGTATGCAACACCGGGGACTCTGATGGAGCCCTGAAGGGAGGGTAACGACAGATGAAACTATTTGATCTAAGTGGCAAACGAGCCCTGGTGACCGGGGCAGGCAGCCCGATTGGGCTGGGGCGGGCGATGGCCCAAGCGCTGAAAGAACATGGGGCGGAGGTGGCCATTCTCTCCCGTTCGAAGAGGATCTTTGACGTGGCGCAAGAGGACGGTTTCATCGCTATCCAGGCCGACCTTTCCAATCGGGACGAATTGAAGCGGGGATTCAATGAGGCGGTCGAGAAACTTGGAACGCTCGACATCCTGATCAACAATCACGGGATCACACGAGTCCAGGAAGCCGTCACATTCCCCATCGATGCTTGGGACAAGATGCTTGAAACCAATCTGACTTCCGTATTTCTGCTGTGCCAATTGGCGGCCCCCATCATGCTGGAAAAGCAATACGGGAAGATCATCAACATGGCGTCGTTGGCAACCTTCATCGGGCTCACCAAAATCCCATCCTATGTGGCGAGTAAAGCTGGGATCGGGCAGCTCACCAAAGCGCTGGCGAGTGAGTGGGCAAGCGGCGGCATCAATGTCAATGCGATCGCCCCTGGCCTCATCGAAACCGAGATGACCGCTTTGCTCAAGACGAACCCCACCCGGCGGGAGTATTTTTTCTCGCGGATTTCCGCCGGGCGCTTTGGCAAGGCGGAGGACCTGAAAGGGACGGCAGTTTTTCTCGCTTCGCATGCTTCCGACTACGTCCACGGGGCTATTATCCCCGTGGACGGAGGTTTCCTGGCACGCTGACCGCGGTGGCCGTGGGGAACCCGGATTTCTCTCCATGGATTTGGGAGGGCGGGGCTGAATCGGCTGCGGAAAAACCCTTCAATGCTGTCATCCAGAGCCCGTTCGCTGTCATTCTGAGCGCAGCGAGGAATCTCGCTCTGCCGCTCAGGGTATACTACGCGAAGGATCTCGCTCTGAGTGTTTTCAAGGCAATGCGAGATTCTTCGTCGCCTGCGGCTCAGAATGACAGTGCCACAGGTTTTTTTCGCAGCCTGTGAAGGGCAATAGGCAGGAAGCGGCTGCGCCCGCAGGGATTGAGGCTCAGCCCTGCTTTTGTCCCAGTTCGGCCCAGCGAGCATACAGCGCATCCACTTTCTTCTGGGTCTCTTCCATCCGCGAATAAGTGACGTGGAGCCGCGGGGCGTCGCTCATGATCGCGGGATCTTCCAGCGCCGCACGTAAGACGCTTAGCTCCTGTTCGGCCTCAGCGATTCTCTTTTCCATGGTGGCAAACTCGCGCGCCTCGAGGTAAGAGAGCTTCCTCTTTGCCGCCGCCGGCGGGGCGCCGTCCGGTAGGGAAGGGAAGCGCGAGGCTTCAGCCGGCATGCTCCGCGCACCCTTGGCCTGTTGCGCGCGCTGCCAAACGTCCCATTGTGAGTAGTCGCCGAACCGTTCCGCTCCGCCTAGACCATCGAGGCCGAGAACCACGGTCGAGACACGGTCCAGCATAAAGCGGTCGTGCGTGACCAGCACCAGGGCTCCACGATACTCCAGCAGGCTCTCTTCCAGGATTTCCAGCGTGGGGATATCCAAATCGTTGGTGGGTTCATCCAGCAATAAAACGTCTGCCGGTTGCAGCATGAGCTGAGCAATTAAAACGCGTGCCCGTTCACCTCCGGAGAGCCGGCCGACCGGCTGACTGAGGTCGTCGGGGTCAAAGAGGAACCTTGCCGCCCAGGAGGCCACGTGAATCACTCGTTCCTGGTAAATCACCGAATCGCTGTCCGGCGCCAGGGCACGGCGTAAAGTGAGGTCAGGATCAAGCTCGCGATTTTGGTCGAAGTATACAATCCGCAGCGCGTCAGCCCGGCGGATTTCGCCGCCGGTGGCTTGGATATCGCCGCGCAGCAGACGCAACAGCGTGGTTTTGCCGCTCCCATTTTGCCCCACCAACCCCACGCGCATTCCCGATCTCACGATGAAATTCAGGCCTGCGAAGAGGGTGCGATTACCGATAGCGTAGGTAATACCATCCAGCGCGATCAACTGTTTGGTTTGCCGGTCCGATGCGGAAAAGTCAATCTTGGCGGTGGCGGTGCGGCTCCGGGAGTTCAGGTCCGCCAACTCGCCGATCAGCTCGTGAGCTTTATCGATGCGCGCCTTGGCCTTGGTCCGCCGGGCTCTGGGACCCCGGCGCAGCCATTCCAGTTCCGTATGCACGCGATTGGTAAGAGCATCCTGCCGCTTTCCCTGCGCGTCGAGGTACTCTTCTTTCTTCTCCAGAAACCTGCTGTAGTTTCCTTTGACGCGAAACACGCCATCCACATAGATGCGATTGAGTTCCACTACCTCGCGCACAACATTTTCGAGAAAGTAACGGTCGTGGCTCACCACCACGCACGCGAACGGCGCGCCCTGAAGCAGGGTTTCAAGCCACTGAATCCCGGCGAAATCCAAATGGTTGGTGGGCTCATCGAGAAGCAGAATGTCTGCCCGCTGCACCAGTCCCTCGGTAATCCTTAGGCGTTTGCGCCAGCCACCCGACAGGGCGGTGGCGGGAGTTTCAAAGTCGATAAAACCGGCGCGGCCCAGCGCCTCGGATGTTCGGGCCTCCCGCTCCGCCGGGGGTACTGCCGACTGTTCGAGCGCCTTCTCGACGACCGACCTCACCGTCTCCCCCGGAGCAAAATCGGACACCTGGGCAACATAGCTGAGCCTGCCGCGTTTGCGCGTCGCAACCTCGCCGCTATCCGGTTTTATGCTACCGTAGAGAATCTCGAGCAAAGTCGATTTGCCCGAACCGTTCGGACCAATCAACCCAATCCGGTCGCCTTCCGACACGGTGAAGGATACATTCCGGAACAGCGGATTGATTCCGTATTGCTTCGATATTCCCTGGGCGTTGACGATGGGGGCCAAGTTTTTGGGTGTTCTCCGGGTTTGAATTGGGAGCGGGTGGCGCAACGCGGGGGAGCCGCAAGAGCAAGTCAAAGTGCAAATCGCAAAACGCAAAAGGCAAAAGTGAAAGCCATCACATTACTTAACGTGGCTGGCCCCGGTGCGCCGACTAATAGCAAGGGTGGCGCATACATTGCTTTTTATGTATGCGTCCCCGACCTCCCGCGCTGCCTGCTCCGGCTAAATCCCCTCCTGATTCAGGAGGGGTGGCGGGCCGAGCGCCGGGGTGCTTATTTCCTGAAGCCGGATAACACAAAGTCGCAACCAGCCCCCCCCTCCTCAACTGAAGAGGGGAGCATTTTCGTGATAGCGGGACGGTGGAGTCAATGGTCACCAACCGACCTACACTATCTTGGCAATTTCTGTTCGCCGCTGATGACAAGTTTCGCCCGAACACCTCCCGTGGTGTCTCCCGGCTGTGCGCCTCCTACGAAAATGCTGTATTCACCGGGCTCTACGATGTGTTCCCCTTCCACGTTAACCATGCTCAGGTCGCGGGGCTTGAGCGAATAGGTTACGTGACGGGTTTGCCCTGGCGCAAGGTGCAGCCGGTCGAATCCCCGCAGCGCGCGTAACGGAGCGCCGGGAGTTTGAGGGAATTCCAAGTATAGCTCCGCCACTTCGTCGCCGGCGGTTTTGGAGGCGTTCCGAACGTCAACCTCGACGGTGAGGTCCCCTCCTGCCTTAAGCTGCGCTGACGAAAGCTTCAAGTTGCTGTATTCGAAGGTTGAATAGCTCAAGCCATAGCCGAAACCATAGAGAGGTTTTCCCTGGAAATAGCGGTAAGTTCGGTTCTGCATGGAATAATCGGCAAAAGGCGGCAGTTGGTCGAGAGAAGCGTAGAAAGTTATGGGCAGCCGTCCACCCGGATTGTTAGCGCCCGCCAGGGTCTCGGCAATCGCCGTGCCGCCTTCCTCTCCTGGGTACCAGGCTTCCAGGACGGCGGCCGCATGCTCCTGCGCCCAGTTCACAGCCAGGGCGCTGCCATTCATCAGAACCACCACCAGCGGCTTGCCCGTCCCAGCCAGGGCTTCCAGCAAATCCTGTTGTGACTGCGGCAAGCCAATATCGGTGCGATCACCGCCTTCGAAGCCTGGCACGTGGATGGGCATCTCTTCGCCCTCAAGATCGGGTGACAGTCCCACAAATGCCACCACCACATCTGCCTGCCTTGCCACCTTCACCGCTTCCTGGCGCAGAACTTCCACCGGCGGTTGCCAGTCCAGGATAACTCCGCCGGCCCAGAGCACGGACTCATGTATGTACTCAAGGCGGAAGGCGTGGGGCTGCTGGTCGGAAAAATGAGCCGCGAAAGTCGTCGGCGCGCCTTGCTTTACGTACTCGCCAATTACGGCCTCAAGCACCGATTTGCCATCCAGGTAAACACGAAAGGTCTCCTTATCTTCACACGGCCAACAGTCCGGCCTGCCGACCTGGAAGGTGTAATCCCCGGGTCCCGGCGGAGTCAGCGTGCCGGTCCAGCGGACGGCGAACGCCTTCATATCGACTCCCGGTGCGGGCGCGGCCGAGTTCCAGTCAAATTGAATACGCGGGTCTACGCGGGTCAAAACCGGTTTCCCGGAGAAGCTTGTATGGGAGAAATACTCGGCCTTTAATCCTTCAACCTCTGCGCCTTCGCCAGGATGGAAGACGGTCGAGGGCACGGGAAGAGGTAACTGGCTCAAATAGGGAGAGCCCTGCGCGGAGAGAATCCTGGCCTTGCCGGCAAATACCTTGCGCATCCCCTCCAGGGAATAAACGGGGTGAGAAGGCACGCCATTATAGTTGCCCTCCAATGCCGCCAGGGACTCTGCGTTGGGCCCGATCACGGCGATAGTCTTGAGGTTCGATTGGAAGGGCAGGATGGCATTCTGGTTTTTCAAAAGGACCATCGCTTCGCGCGCCGCCTTCAGGGCGAGCGCCCGATGCTGGGGTGAATCATTTTCGGAAAAGGGAATACGATTGAAGGCGACGCTGCTCGGGGGGTCGAACAATCCCAAGCGAATCCTGGCGGTAAAGAGGCGCTTCAATGCGGTATCGATTTCGCTCTCCTTGATCAAGCCATCCTGCACCGCTTTGACCAGCGCGACGTATTCGTGGCCGCAGGTGGTGTCCGTCCCGGCCAGGACGGCCAGCGCCGAACCGTGCTCGTTGTCGGGTGTGTACCGGTGGCCCTCCGTGATGTCTCCCACCGCGCCGCAATCGGAAGTTACGTACCCTTGGAACTTCCACGCGTCGCGCAGCGTGGTTTGCAGCAGGAATTTGTTTGCGCACCCCGGAATGCCGTCGACGGCGTTATACACGCACATGATCGAATCCGCGTGGCCCTCCACCACCGTGGCGCGGAAGGCGGGCAAGTAAGTGTCCTCCAAATCATGCGGGGAAGGGTTCACGTTGAACTTGTGACGCTCGGGATCAGGCCCGCTGTGGACTGCGTAGTGCTTGGGAGTTGCTATGGCTTTCAGATACTTGGGGTCGTCTCCCTGCACGCCGGTGACGAACGCCATACCCAGCTCGGCGGTAAGAAACGGATCCTCGCCGTAGGTCTCCTGCCCGCGCCCCCAGCGGGGATCGCGAAAGATGTTGATGTTGGGCGACCAGAAATCCAGACCGTAGAAAATGCTGTGGTTCCCTTCGCGCTGGGCCTGGTTGTACTTGGCGCGCGCCTCGGTCGCAATCGTCTCGCCCTCCTGGTGGACCATCGCTTGATCCCAGGTCGCCGCCATCCCAATGGCCTGCGGGAACACGGTGGCGTAACCGGAGCGCGCCACACCATGCAGCGCTTCACTCCACCAGTTGTAAGACGGAATGCCGAGCCGGGTAATTTCAGGGGCCGTATACTGCATCTGCTGGACCTTCTCATCCAGAGTCAGGCGCGAGACCAGATCATCGACGCGCTTCTCGATCGGCAGAGATGGATCCCGGAACGCCGGTGAAGATTTCTCCGTGTTGGTCTGGGCAAGACTTGCAGGTGCTAACCCGCCAGCAAGTGCGCTGGCGAAGAGCACGGTCATGATCAAAGGGCTAACCGAATGGTATTGCGACTTGTTCATGTGAGTTACCTTACGGTGACTCCAGCCGGCCGCTTTCTTCCCGCGGCTTGCTGTTTCCGGAAGTGCCGTCACCGATTCTGAGGGAATTGCCGACCAAGAGCGCAGCGGCACAGGAAGCGAAATAGTGGCCGAACCTGGGACGGTTGTCAACCTATTGTCGGACGAGCGCGAGAAAGGCGGGAGCAGGATTCTCGGCCTTAGCCTCAAGAAGAAGAGAACGCTAACTTTAAGGTAAGTCACTGGTTTGACCAGCGCGATTCGAAGAGGTCTGACCGTTGCCCTGTTCCCCGCAAGGGGAACACCGTGAGTAGCCGTAGGTGAAACCTACGGTCACGGTACATTAACAAATCATTCCGGCCCTGAAGGGGCCGAACTGTTCGACCCCTTCAGGGTCGGTAAATTAGGGTAGGGACGCGATCCGTGGGCGGCGGGCACAAAAGGCGTGCCCTTGCCCACGGCTACTCAAGGTTAACCCCTTCGGGGTTCCGACGGCAGCGGGCACGAAGACAAAGCGAACTCTACCTGGAACCGCGTTCGAGGCGCCCTAATTATCAAGCCACCTGCTCTTCGGGGAGTGTCTGACTGGTGTTATGAACCCAGGGTAATCGCAGACATGCCGGACTTCGACATGTCTGCGATCTCTGGATCCAACCTTGGGTTTTGCTTCAAGGTCGGCCCGCCTCTCCGCGTCTGTTGCGGTGGGCGGGGAGCTTGTCAGAAAGTAATCTTGGCGGCCACTTGCATGATGCGGGGAGCTGCCGCGCTGGTAATTTCTCCAAACGTTCCGGCGGTGAATGACCCGTTGGGGGTGGAGAACTGCGCGTGGTTAAAGGTATTGAAAGCCTCGAACCGGATTTGCAGTTTCATGTTTTCCCGGAGCTGCGTATCTTTATGCAGGCCCAGGTTCCAGTTGTTGATTCCCGGTCCATGGAAGAACCGGGGGTCGGCATCGCCGATGACTCCCAGCGTTTCCTCGGCAAAAGCACTCTGGGCGAACCAGGAATGGGTAGGCGAACTTCTGACGTTGGTAGAGATATCGAGCGGGCCGACGACGTTCGGCATATCGATGCCGGAGGTCCCGCGCAAAGCGCGGTCACCGGTTTCGATCGTGGACACTGGGAAACCCGTCGCGAAGCGGGTGATGCCGGAAATATTCCAGCCATTGACCAGGCGCTTAGGGAGCGTGCTGAAGGCGCGGTCGAAGGGCAGATTGTAGATGTAGCTGACCACGAAATTATGGGTAAGATCGAAGTTCGACAGAGCGCGGCTGAGGCTGTGGTCAAAGTAATTCAGCCGGTCGTTGAAATAGGATCCGTTATCCATCGACTTGGAGAAAGTGTAGGCCAGCAGGAAAGACGAACGGCCGGCTTTTTTTTCCAAGCTCGTCTGGAACGAATTGAAATCGGAATTGGCCCAGTTGCCTTCATAGAACGATGTGGAGAAGTCGCGGCCGAAAGGACTGCGCGTTCCGTAGACCTGGTTGCCGTTGGGCTGCGTAAAGGTGGAATCTTCCTGGTGCGGCCCGCATTGCAGCGTTCCCGGCATCACTCCCGAACCTGTCAGGCTGAGGCAGAGAGGGGCGTTGCCGGGGTTGGCTTCCTGAATGCCGATCAATCTGCGTCCCAGGGTTCCCACGTAGCCGAGGCTCAACACCACCGTGCGCGTGAGCTGCCGCTGGATGGTCAGGTTGTAGTCAAAGGCGTAGGGAAGTTTGTTATCCGTCGCATAACCCAGAGTTGAAGACAGCGGGTAGTACTGAGAAAAGTTAAAGTTCTTGGCTGCCGCACTTCCCGGGGCCGGAATAATGAAGGGAAACGGATTTCCCTGCGTCTGGCCGGTGGAGCGGGTGGTAAAGGGCTGCTCGAACAGAGGTGGAGCGGCCGATCCCCAATACTCGCCGAACGGTACCGTTCCCAGAATCCAATACAGCGTTTCGTCCTGAACGGCGGTGTAGAACTCACCTCCTGCCAGGCGAATACTCGTCTTGCCCGGTCCGCCGAAGATCTTTCCCAGGAATCCATCCGAGTAATTGGGAGAGTAGGCGAGACCGAGGCGGGGAGCAAAGTTGTCATAGGTGGTTGGCGCGAGGGTTCTCGCGATGCCCGGATCGCCCGGGTAGACCAGGCCTTCGGGGGCCGTGGGATACTCAACCGATTGTTCGCCGGGGACCAGCGCCACAATCTTGTTCTGCGTGTCATACCACGGCTGGCTGAATTCCCACCGCACTCCATAATTCAGAGTCAGGTTGGAGCGTAGGTGGAAAGAATCCTCCGCGTAGGCGGAGCCATACTTGCTGCGCGAATCGAGAAGCTGGAGGCTCGATTGCGTATAGCCGGCCGGAGCGCCCAGCAGATAGTCGGCGATGTCGGAACCGGTTTCCGTTCCGTCGAAGCTGAATTGTCCGACCGGTGCGCCGGCATTGCGCTGGTTCATCTGGTAATAACGGAAGTCAACGCCGAATTTAAGCGTATGGCGTCCAATGATTTTGGAGAAGCTGTCGGAGATCTGGAACGTGTTCTGGTTGGCAATGCTGGGAGATATCGTGCCGAAACTGAATTCGTTGGTGCCGATGGTCGGGACGCCCACATAGCCTGTGGGACCCGATTGGTTGATACCGTTTGAGCCGATGCCCGTCACAAATCCCATGCTCGACAAGGACGGCGCCGTTCCCGTGGGGACCGTCTGGATGGGCAGGCGGGTGAAGCTGGCGCGAAACTCATTGACCGCCGTGGGGCTGATAATGCGAGTGTTGCTGAGCGTAAACTGCTGGTTCCTGACCTGCGTGACATCCGGGAAACCTGACCAACTGGCGCCCGCCAGAGGATTTGCGGTGTGCGTTCCCTCGTAGTAGTAGTACGCCGACCAGTTTCCGGTCAGTTTATTGAGGAAATCCACGCGCTGTCCGAACATGTTATCGGAGATCGTGGTGGGGTAGGCGGCGGAGGCGTAAACATCGCTGCCGACGTTCGCCGTGGGAATGTACCCGATTGTCCCCTTGGTGGCAGGCGACCAGGCGGATTGAGGAATGACGCCGGTCGGAAACACAGAAGCGTACGGTTCGCCGTTCGTGACCGTCGCCCCCAAACGTTGTGTCAAAGCAGCGGCCCACGCGGCGCCATCGACATTTCCGGTTAGATTGCCGACGCCAATGATGCCATTGCGCTGGTCAGAGGTGAACACCTGGGTCTGGGCGGCAGATCCGCCGTCAATTTCCCGCGTTCCCTGATAATCGGTAAACCAAAACAACTTATCCTTGATGGCCGGCCCGCCGACCGCGTAGCCAAACTGATTGCGTTGCAGGCTGCCGATGGTAGTGTCAAAGAACCCGCGGGAGTCCATATCGTTGTTACGCAGAAAATCAAACGCCGATCCGTGGATGCGGTTCGTACCGCTCTTGGTGATGGCGTTGGTGAGCGCGCCGGAAAAGCGTCCATATTCCGCGTCAAAACTGTTGGTCACCAACCGGAACTCCTGAATCGAATCGAGGTTTGGCTGGATGCCCGCCTGGAAGTTGCCGACGTTCGATACATCGCCGCCGTTCACCAGGAAGCCATTGCTGTTTTCCCGCTGGCCGTTGACGGAAACGTCGCCGGGACCTTCATTGCGGGTTGAGGCAGGGGCCACGCCGGATTGCAGGGAGAGCAAATCCAGGTAGCTCCGGCCATTGAGCGGCAGTTGCAGCATTTCCTTCTCATCAATGACCTGGCCGAGCTGCGTGCTCGTAGTCTCGATTTGTGCCGCGTTCGCCGTCACGCTGACTTCCTGCGTGGTGGACCCCACTTGCAAGATGATATCAACGCGGCGCTCCTCGTTAACAGTAAGGTTGACGCCCGTTTCGAGAAAAGTTTGAAACCCCGAGAATGTGGCGCGAACCGTATAACGTCCGACAGGAAGTGCCAGCATGCGGTACTCCCCCGTCGTGGTCGTGACTGCATCCGTCACCGAGTTCGTGTCGATGTTCGTCGCCTTGACTTGGACACCTTGAATGATCGCCCCTGACGAGTCCGTGACCACACCGAGAATGGTTCCCGTAACGTCTGCTTTTACAACTGAAGGCCAGACCGCCACCAGGCAGCCGACCAATAACCATGATTTCCATCTTTGCGTAATTCCCATTTAACCTCCACCCTCCATCGCATCTCTTTGTGATTTGCTTTCGAGTTCTTCCCAAGACCCACATTATTCCATCGGTGAAATATAGTGCTGCAAGACTCAGCGATAGGTCGCCGGGGTGACACACGGTGCAATTGAGGAGCCAAGGTTAATGGTCAAAATTCAGACGGTCAGACGTCAGAAAAGTGAAATATGATATTAATATGAAGTAAAGTCATCGATCCTTTTGGGCTTTTCCCTCGGCGCAAAAGCAATACGTTGTAACCCATAGACTAAATGGCGGTAATGGAAAATTAATTGATAAATGGAGAGGGTTTAGGCAATTTTTGCCCAATATCATTTCTATTAAGAACAAAAACAAATGAATCGGAACGCGGCAGGTTTTCAGGTGACAATATGTCATGTAGTAATGGGCCGTTCATGAAGCGACTTTTTTGATGTGGCAGCGTTCGAAGGGAGTGTCCCTCTCGCACCTTACTGCGTAGCTAGCTCGGCAGATATTGCCGGATTGCCCCCAGTAGGCGGGTAGGGGGCACTGCGCGTTTTCACTCGCTCCCAATGACCGCTTGGAGCTGGCCCAGTCGAGACCGGCTGGATGGCCGCTTGTCCCGCAGCCACTTTCGGAAACGGGGTTCTGATTGTGGAGAAAGTTGGTGGTCGAGCCCCGACTTCTCACCCGCCTAAGCGGTCCTCTCTGGGCGGCGGTAGCACGCCCCTTTGGGGCTCGCCCGGAATCGTAGAGGCGCTTTGCGCTGCAATAACCTCATAGCAGCACCTATCTGGCGGCGTAAACCCACCACTACCTAGCGGCGCGGGGTAGTGCCGGGGCACAACCTACGTCCTGCCCCACGCGTCGTGACGAATCCGGCTGAGTTCCCCTGTTTCGGGGGTGAAGCAGAAGCCGCCGGCATAAGGTAAGTCGCCTGGGTCTAGGAGCCTGTCGCCCACGGATCGCGTCGACCCATTTTCGCGACCCCACAGGGGTCGAACGGTTCGGCCCCGTCAGGGCCGAGAGGTTTTCATTAGTACCGGTACCGTAGGTTTCACCTATGGCTACCCACAGTGTTCCCCATGCGGGGGACCTGACAACGGTCAAACCTCTTCGAGTCGCACTGGTCAAAGCAGTGGCTTGCTTTTGTGGCAGTTACATCAAAGTTACAAACTGCTAGATGGGCCGGAAATCCCAGGCTTCCGAGCTTCACGAAAGCATACGTTCACCGGTTTAGAATCTTCAAGCAGCATTTCATTTCTAAAATATTCTGTGGGATGATACAAGTCAAATGAATTCTGCGGGTGTCGGGCTATTTGTACGAAGTCTAAGGCTGGATTCCATGCTCTCTCCAACACATCGTTTGTCCGGCGGTGGCCACCCTAGTGTTGTAGAGATCTGGCTTGACAGGTGTGAAATATAGAGGTACAAACTGTCAGTTGAGAAGGGCGGATTGATTCAACTTGGTAATATATGCTTCCGCCGCGGCAGATATCACCGAAGTTGCCGGTCACCCCCAGTGGTTTAGCTGGACGATTTGGGCGAAACCTTCAACACGTTCCATCTATTCGGGGGCAATGCGTCAATGCGGGTGGGAATGGAATACTGACCGATCCGGGGGCAGTCACCCGTTCCCTCATCACCGGGAGTTCTCATCGACACGGAAACGCGCACCGGTAACCCCATCATTAAATATTACGCATCGGAAATGACCAAATTTGCTCTATTCCCACGTTGCTGCTGGTTTCTCAACTAACCGAGCCAAAAGGCGGAGGCGACCAATGACCAAGTTAGGGAAGGCAGAAAGAAAACCCCTTGGGTTGTACCTCGCTTTATTAACTGTCATTCTCAGTGTTTTAGGGGGCAGTGGCAACATTGAGGCTGCCCAATTTCGTGCCGCGGTCATCAAGATCGATATTACCCCCGATAAGCCGCAATGGCTCTTAGGCTACGGCCCACGGCAATCCACCGGAGTACACGACCATTTGTACCATCGGATCGTGGCGATGGATGATGGGAGCACCCAGTTCTACCTGATTTCGACCGATATCTGCCTGTATTCCCCCTCAGTTTACGACCAGGTGACGAACGAGATCGAGAAGCAAACGGGGATCAAACCCTTGCAGATTTGGTGGACGACGACCCACACTCATGCGGCTCCGGAAGTGGGGCCTCCAGGCCTGGGCTCCGTATTCATGGGGGAGCGTTACGAGCACGACCACAATACGGAGTATTCCGCCTGGGTCGAGAACAAGCTGATTGAAGGGGTAAAGGAAGCGCGGGCCAAACTCGAACCGGCGCGGCTGGGCGTCGGCTGGGGAATGGCGATGGCCAATATCAACCGGCGCGCTCGGGATGAGGAAGGTCCCGCCTTCCTGGGACTGAACCCCGATGGGCCGGCGGACCGCCAGATCGGGCTTCTGCGGTTGGAGAAAGCCGATGGGAGTTTGTTGGCGCTGGTGGCAAACTATGCCATGCACGGCACTGTTTTGGGGGATGAGAACAAGGTAATCACCGCAGACGCCCCGGGAATTGTGGCGGATTACGTGGAAGAAAAACTGGGAGCGCCGATGCTTTACATCAACGGGGCGGCGGGTAATCTTGCCCCGATCTATACGGTCTGCCTGGATTTCGAGAGTGGCCACCTCAGTCAGTTCAGGGCTCTATTGGGAGACAAAATCATTGCGGCAAATCAACTGATCGGGCATACCACATCCGACGTTCGGCTTTCCTTGGGGGCAACGACCGTTGAAACACCGCGCAAGGCCGGCCTAGGCTGGGCAAAGGACTTGGGCAAGTATACACGCACGACGAGTACGGGCGAGACGGCGGTTCTTCTTCCCGTCCGGTTTCTGCGGATCAACGATGACATCGCGATATGGTCGGCGCCGATCGAGCTCTTCTGTGAGATCGCGATGCAAGTCCGAAGCCTGTCGCCGTTCCCTTATACGTTTTACTTTGGTTACTCGAACGGCTGGCTGGGTTACCTGCCTACCAAGGCCGAGTTCGCATACGGGGGATATGAACCTGCGACGTCGCCATACACGGAACAGGCAGAAGGCGATTTGACGCGCACCGTCGTGACTTATCTCCAAGGGCAAACGCGCTGACGTGGCGGTTTGTCTTGTCACGTCCTCCCATTGCTTCAGGCGGGATTGAACCCTATTCTAGGCGCGAATCCCGAAGACCCTGGCAGTATTTGATGTACGAGGGGTCAAAGTTTATTTTCCTCAGGGCTGGCAGCAAAGGACAAACATGATAGGAGAGCGGGACCATGACGCTCTAGGCCAAAAACGATCCCATGGATGGATCGTCGCGACCATAATGGTGGCATTTGTCTACAGCTTGACGCCGCTGTTCGGGCAGAATCCCCCCTCCGCCCCGCCGGATCGGGCACGAGGCCAGAAAATATACGCGGAGAATTGTGTGGGGTGCCATGGAGTTGATTTCCGGGGTACGGACCAAGGTCCGGCGCTAAAAGGCAATCCGGTGATGCGCAGGATGTCTGTTCGGCGCTTGCGAGGCATTATCAGCAATGGGATTTCAGGCACGGGCATGCCGCCGTTTGATCTTCCCGCTCAGGATCTCGAGGCACTAACGCCTTTCGTCCGCTCGTTGAATTCCCCCGCGGCCGAAAGCAACGTGCCCGGCAACCCGGCAGCCGGTGAGCAAATCTTCTTCGGCAAGGGAGAATGCGGTTCTTGCCATATGGCCTCGGGGAGAGGACAACCCATAGGTCCCGATCTGTCGAACCTCGGCAATGATAAGACCGTTGACGAAATAAGATTATCACTGAAGGACCCTAGCGCGAATATCACTCCCGGCTATGAGTTGGTTACGGTCAAGTTACGGGATAGGAACACCCTTCGCGGTTTCGCCCGGAGCCGGTCCAATTTTGATATTCGGGTGGAGGACCTCCAGGGAAAGTTGCACTTGCTTCAGGAAGGGCAGATCGCTTCCATCGTGGACGAAACAGAATCGGTAATGCCCCCTGTGCATGCCACTCCCGAGGAACTCCAAGACCTGTTGGCATATCTAAGTCGACTGACGGGTGTGAAGCCAGGAGCCCTGGATACTAATCCGCCTCCCCAAGGGATTGACATTGATTTCGAGCGCATTTTGCACCCCAGAAGCGGTGACTGGCTGACCTACAACGGAACGTTAAACGCCAACCGGTATAGCGATCTGCGTCAGATCAACACCGCTAACGTAAACAAACTCGACTTGGAGTGGATTTTTGCGGTGCCTCTCTGGAGGAATCTGCTTCCGGACAATGCCTACTTTAACGAGAACATGAAGTACTTCGGCCTGGAGGTGACGCCGCTGGTTGCCGACGGGGTCATGTACATCACCGGCCCGCACTCGGTTTTCGCCCTCGATGCTTTGACGGGGCGCGAGATCTGGGATTACTCTCGCCCACGCACTCCAGGACTGGTGGGTGACGCTTCCCTTGGGACTAACCGCGGCGTTGCGATTCTTGGAGATAAGGTGTTCATGGTGACCGACAACGCGCACCTCATCGCCTTGAACCGGATCAGCGGTAAGCTGGTTTGGGAACAGGATATGATCGACGAGCCAGAGCATTACGGTTCCACCGTCGCGCCGCTGGTGGTTAAAGACATGGTGGTCGCCGGTGTTTCAGGGGCGGATTGGGGGATGCGTGGCTTCCTTTCTGCCTACAAGGCTGACACCGGGGAGCGCGTTTGGCGTTTTTTTACAATTCCGGCCAAAGGCGAGCCGGGGATCGAGTCCTGGCAAGGCCCGGAACCGAAACTTGGAGGTGGATCAACATGGGTCACCGGGTCTTATGACGGAGAAACGGACATTTTGTACTGGCCCACGGCTACCCCTTATCCCAATACTAACGGGCGCGACCGGCCCGGCGATAACCTCTACACGGAATGCATACTTGCCCTGACTCCCGAAACTGGGAAGTTGAAGTGGCACTATCAGTTCACCCCTCATGATGTTCACGTTTGGGATGCGACGGAGCCGCCCGTCCTGGTTGACACGCGCTATCGCGGACAGGACCGCAAGCTCCTGATCATGGCCAATCGCAACGGCTTCTTTTACGTCCTGGATCGAACCAACGGCCAAGTCCTTCTAGCCAAACCCTTTATCAATCGGCTGACGTGGGCCAGTGGGATCGGCGCGGATGGCCGTCCCCAGCTTATCCCGGAGGGCGACGTGAGCTGCCCGGAAACCGCCGCCAACTGGAATGCCACTGCCTTCAGCGCCAAAACCCGCCTCTTCTATACCGTGGCAATTGAGAAATGCGTAGCGGCCGCTGGCTCCGGTAATGGCAAAAAAATACTTGAAGAACCAGGCAAAAAGTACATTCGGGCCCTCGATATTGAAACCGGCAAGGTGATTTGGGAGAGGGACGAAATCGGTAATGCCGAGGGCAAGAGGGACGCCGGGCTGCTGGCAACCGCCGGCGGGCTGATTTTTTACGGTGACCCCGGCGGGGATTTTGAGGCGATGGATGAAAGGAACGGGAAGACCCTGTGGCATTTCATCACCAGTGGCGAAAACAAAGCATCTCCAATGACCTACACCGTCGGAAGCAGACAATTTGTCGCGGTTGCCGTTGGCCCCAATATTCTCTCGTTTGCGTTGCCCTCGGGGAGCCCTGAGAAGTGATCTCGGCCAATGAGGCTGCAGAAAATCTCGTTGGTTTTTTTGTGCCCTGTAAGGGCACCAGATAATAGCCGGGGGCAACGCCCCCGGAAAGCGCGAGGCAAGCCCGTCGACCCTGAAGGGGTCGCACTCCTCAGGGCCGCACGAGGTATGACCGGTGTGATGTTGCGCGAATACGACCCCTTCAGGGTCGGGCCTTGTTGCGGTGCGCTTTCCGGGGGCGATGCCCCCGGCTACTAAATCTATCCCCTGCGGGGATCAAGGAGGGACGGTGCCGATGACGTTTTGTCCGGTTTTGATCGCCGACATCCCCCGCAACGTCTGAGGCCGATGTCGGTCAAGGAACATTTTGCCTTTATATATGGCTTAGTAATCATGTCCCTTTCTTCTATAATCAGCAAGCCAAACGCTCGCCGCCATCCAGGGCGTTTTTGTCTGAACGCAGCCCTTGTGCTGATTCCTCTGGCCTTCGGCCCATCGCTTCTCGCGGGGCAAAATCCGGCTGCCCAAGACAATCCGTCCGACGGCCCAAGGTTATTCAGTCAAAACTGCGCCGGGTGCCATGGCGCCGATGCCCGGGGAACCAATAAAGCTCCCGCGCTAGCCGGTAATCGCGACATGGTTAACCGCTCCGTCCGCCGGTTGCACGAACTGATTAAGATCGGCATTCCGGGGACAGGCATGCCGGCGTTCGATCTGCCCGACAAAGACCTTGATGCCCTTGCCGAGTTCTTGCACGCGATGCATTGGCAGGCTGCCGGCGCCAACGTGCCGGGCGATCCCGCCGCCGGCGAGACGTTCTTTTTCGGCACCGGGAAATGCGGTTCCTGCCACATGGTGTCGAGCAAGGGATCGCCCACCGGCCCCGATCTTTCCAACCTGGGCAATGAAATGACGGTTGGGGAGATTGCATCCGCATTAAAGAACCCGAGTGCGCAGATCGCCCCCGGTTACGAAATGGTGACCGTCACCTTGCGGGATGGAAAAACGGTGCGGGGCTTTGCCCGGAGCCGGAACAATTTTGATATTCGCGTCCAGGACCTCCAGGGGAAATTCCACTTGCTCGAAGAGGGGCAGATTGCTGCGATTCATGAGGAAAAAGAATCGGCAATGCCGGCCGTGCAAGCCCGCCCGCAGGAGATGCAGGACTTGCTTGCCTACCTCAGTCAACTGACGGGTGTAAAGACAGGCGCTCTGGCCACCCCTTCTCATCCCGGCGCGGGCGATATCGACTTTGCCCGGATTCTCCACCCCAAGCCCGGGGACTGGGTGACTTACAACGGGAACGTGAACGCGAACCGGTACAGCGACCTGGCGCAGATCAACACTTCCAACGTCGGCCGGTTGAAGCCCCAGTGGATTTACACGGTGCCACTGTGGAAGAATCTTGTCCCCGACACGTCATACTACAATCAGAATTATGCCTACTTTGGGCTGGAGGTCACGCCTCTGGTTGCCGACGGCATCATGTACATAACCGGCCCAGGCTCGGTCTACGCGCTGGATGCTTTGACGGGGCGGGAGATATGGCAGTACACGCGCAAGCGCACGGCCGGCGGTTTCAGTGATGCGTCTTTGGGAACGAATCGCGGCGTGGCGATCCTGGGAGACAAGGTGTTCATGGCCACCGACAACGCCCACCTGATTGCCTTGAACCGCACCACGGGAAAGCTGGGTTGGGAACAGGCGATGCCGGACGAACCCCAGCACTACGGCTCGACGGTGGCGCCGTTGATCGTCAAGGACATGGTCGTTGCGGGTGTTTCCGGGGGCGACTTTGGCATTCGCGGATTTCTCGCCGCCTACAAGGCTGAGACCGGAGAACGTGTCTGGCGAAAGTGGACGGTCCCCGCCCAAGGAGAACCGGGGATTGAGACCTGGGGTCCCAAAGAACCCACCATGGGAGGCGGCGCCACTTGGTTGACCGGCTCCTATGATCCCGAGACCGACACGCTTTATTGGCCCACAGGCAATCCCTGGCCCGACTCCGACGATCGCGATCGGCCCGGTGACAACCTTTATACCAACTCGATCCTGGCGCTCGATCCTGCCACCGGAACCATGAAGTGGTATTACCAGTTCACGCCTCACGATCTTAAGGATCAGGACGCGAACCAGCCCCCACTTCTGGTGGACACACGTTACCAAGGGCAAGACCGCAAGCTCATGCTATTTGTCAATCGCAACGGCTTCTTCTATGTGCTCGACCGGACCAATGGCAAAATCCTGCTGGCCAAGCCCTTCGTGAAAAAGCTGACGTGGGCAAGCGGGATTGGCGCCGATGGGCGTCCCCAGCTTTTGAAAGAAGGCGACCTTTCCTGCCCGGACACTGCCACCAATTGGAACGCCACAGCCTTCAGCCCGCAGACTCGCCTCTATTACATCGTGGCGCTGGAAAAGTGTGAGGTCAACCCCAGCCGGGAAAATTGGAAAAAGGAGCCCCCGCGGGAAGAGCCTGGCAAAAAGTACGTGCGGGCGCTCGACATCGATACCGGAAATATTGTTTGGGAAATGCCGCAAGCCGGGCCCACCGAGGGCAAAAGAGAAGCGGGAGTGTTGGCAACGGCCGGGGGACTGCTCTTCTATGGCGACCCACCGGGAGATTTCGTGGCCTTGGACGAACGGAACGGAAAACCCCTGTGGCACTTTCCCGCCGGATCGGAAAATAAAACTTCACCGATGACGTACAGGGTGGGCGGCAAACAATTTGTGGCGATTGCCATCGGCCCCAATATTCTCTGCTTTGGATTGCCGGCGGGGAGCGGGAACAAATGAATCGTAAAGGCGTGCAGGATGTTGAAAGAGTCGGCGTGGCGGTTCTACAGGCTGCGGAAAAACGCAATGGCACTGTCATTCTGAGGAGCCGTAGGCGACGAAGAATCTCGCCCCGCGTTGAAAATAAACAGAGCGAGATTCTCCGCTGCGCTCAGAATGACAACGAACGGGCTCCGTCGAACAACGCGCGCTAGCCCATTTATTTTCAGTAACGGCTGGCGTCGCGATGTTCATAACTATGGGTGGGCCGAAAAGGCCCATCCCCACTCAGGATGACACTTTGAGAGATTTTTCCGCAGCCTCTTTAGACCGCGTAGCGGGCGGAATACCGTCAAGCTTGTCCAAATTGCGCAGCGTTCAGTGAGGCATGGCCTGCGGCTTCGCCGCGGATGAGAAATAATCAAGGGACTGGGCACGGAAAGGCGGAGCCTTTCCGCACAGCGGAGCGGCAGAGCCGCATGAACCACTCAGGACATTCGCTAATTTGGACGGCCTTGGAATACTGTAGCCCACGGCGCAAGCCGTGGGAAGCCGTGCCCTCACCCCCCGCGTTGCGGTCCCCTCTCCCCCAAGGGGGCGAGGGCTAAAATCAAGATTTAAAAAACCCTCTCCCTTCGGGAGAGGGGGGACCGCAACGCGGGGGGTGAGGGGGTCGAGTTTTGGAATGGGTCAGTTTCAGTGGCCAGCATTAAGACCGGCCGCGTTTCTTACCAGGTGCTTGGAACAGCGGGGCTGCTTCCGCGCAGCTTCATGAGGGTATAATCGTAGACACCATGATTACGAAATCGCGTACTGCCACCCTTGGGCTATGGTTTTTGGCATGTCTTCTTCTGGCTTGCAGCGTCGGCCTCGGGCAGAGCTCCCCGGCCTCCACTGATACGGAGTGGCGGGCCTATGGGCACGATCCCGGGGGGGCGCGCTTTTCTCCCCTGAAGCAGATCAACACCACCAACGTTCAGCTCCTGCAAAGGGCCTGGACTTATGTAGTACCACCCACCGCGAATAGTGGAATCAACGCATTTGAAAGCACCCCGCTGATGGTGGAGGGCGTGCTTTACTTCACCACCCAAACGAGCCACGTCATTGCCCTGGACGCGGAAACCGGCAAGGAGCTTTGGGTGTTCGATCCCTTTCCCGGGGAGAGCGGCACGCGCCGCCCCGTGCCTAATCGCGGGGCCGCCTACTGGGAAGGACAATCCACCGTTCCCTGCGGAGCGGGAGACGCCAAGCTTGACCAGCGCCTATTTTATATCGCCGTGGATGCGCACCTCTTCGCGCTGGACCCTCGAACCGGCCGGCCGTGCAATGGCTTTGGCGATGGGGGAGCCATTGATCTTCGCGCGGGGGTGGCGGACAAATGGCCGAAAGGAAGGTACGACTCAACTTCGCCTCCCACCATTTACAAAGATTTAGTCATTACCGGTTCAGAGGTCCAGGAATTCCCTTCCAAAGGGCCCAGCGGAGACGTTCGCGCCTTTGATGTCCGGACGGGAAAGCTGGTGTGGACCTTCCACACCGTCCCCCGGCCCGGCGAAGTGGGGCACGACACTTGGGAAGGCGACTCCTGGGAAGACCGTTCGGGGACGAATGTATGGTCCATCATGAGCGTGGACGTGCAGCGGGGAATGGTTTTTCTTCCCCTGGGGTCGCCGTCCTATGACTTTTACGGTGCGGACCGCAAGGGTCAAGGTCTATTCGGCAACTCGCTGGTGGCCCTCGATGCCGCCACGGGCAAGTTGATCTGGTATTACCAGATTGTGCATCATGACATCTGGGATTACGATGTGTGCTCCCCGCCCAATTTGATGACCGTGCGCCGCGGCGGGAAGGATATTCCGGCGGTGGCGCAAGTCACCAAAATGGGGTTTGTTTATATTCTTGACCGCCTTACCGGCAAACCTCTATTTCCGGTGGAAGAGCGGCCGGTGGCGCAAAGCAAAGTGCCGGGGGAAGCGACTTGGCCGACGCAACCCTTTCCCCTCAAGTCAATGCAGCTTGCCCGAACCTCGGTGACGCTGGACGACATCACCACGGTCACTCCCGAGTCCCGAAAATACTGTCTGGACAACTTTGGGGCATTCTTGCCCGCGGGAATATTCACTCCTTGGGGTTTTCCGGATATGACCCTGGAAATTCCCGGAACTCTGGGGGGCGGAAACTGGTCGGGAAGCTCCTTCAATCCTTCTCTCGGATATCTGTTCGTTAGCGTGAGTGAAGTGGGCGCCGTGGGCTTTATGCAGCCGCAGCCCGAGGGCTCTGAGGAAGCTTACGTCCGCAGCAGCAAGTGGGGAAGTTATGCGCGCTTTTGGGATGACCACCACTATCCCTGCCAGCAGCCTCCCTGGGGTGACCTGAATGCCATCGATTTGAAGACCGGAGAAATCGCCTGGAAGGTGCCGCTGGGAGTCGTGGATGAATTGGAGGCAAAAGGGGTTCCCAAAACCGGTATCTATAACCTCGGAGGCTCCATCGCCACTGCGGGCGGCCTTGTTTTCATTGGCGGCACCGTCGATCATCGCTTCCGGGCCTTCGATGCTCGCACGGGCAAGGAACTCTGGGTGGACAAACTTGAATCCAATGCGCACGCCACCCCTATGACGTATTTGGGGAAGAAAACGGAGAAGCAATTCGTGGTGGTGGCAGTGGGGCCGGGGGGATATTTCAACCCTGACACCTCCGCCCCCACCGTCCTTGCGGCATACGCCGTCTACCCAAAAGGACAAGGTCCGGCGCGGCTGAGAGCGCAGGCTTACCCCCGAACGATTTCGGCGAGTCCGGGACGTGAGCCCCAGGATCTTCCCGCACCCGCCGCGGCGATTGCCCAGCCGATTCCGTTCAGTCACCGGCAGCACATTCAGGTGGGATTGAAATGCGACACTTGCCACCAAGCCGTGGGAACGAGCGGCAAGATGCAAATCCCGGGAATCGCGGAATGTATGGCCTGCCATCAGACCATCAAGACGGAGAGCCCCGCGATCCAGAAACTGGCCCGAATCCAAAAGGACGATGACCTGCTCGCGTGGAAACCGGTGTATACGCTTCCGGACTTTGTTTACTTCAGCCACCAGAAGCACCTCAATGCCAACGTGGAGTGCGCGGTCTGCCACGGCCCGGTGAAAGACCGGGATCAGCTCTGGCAGGAAAAGGAAGTTTCCATGGTCGCCTGCGTTGATTGCCACAAGCTGCGCAAGGCGGCAGTGAACTGCGACCTCTGTCATAACATCGGGCACTGAGAAGGCGGAAGGCAGGTGTAGGGTTTTAGGTCCGCGGGCCGTCCTGGCGCCAAGTTGCGTTAGTAAGTGATATTAATCATGGCCCTCGGAAGGGCGGGGCTTTAGCCCCGCCGTCGCAACGAGGAGGGTTGATTGGGCCTTTAGGCCCTGAAGCCACGTCGCTTCAGGGGCTAAAGCCCCCAAACCACTCCCGAGTTCTACGGCGGGGCTAAAGCCCCGCCCTTCCATCCGCCGGCTGGGAATAGCGCTGATTTCGGCAACCATGCACTAGAGAGGCAAGGAAAAGCTAAGCGTCGGCTGGAAAGTTAGGGTAATAACCACCCCGGCGCCGAAAGCGCCACCCCTCCTGAATCAGGAGGGGAGCTGTTCCAGAACTCCCCTCCTCAGATGAGGAGGGGTGGCGCGCCGAGCGCCGGGGTGGTGCTGACAAGGGGAAAAAGGGGTGGCATTGATGATTGACAGGGCGGCAGGTTTTTCCGCAGCCTGTAAAGCCCCGCCCTTCCAGGAGCCATCATGCTAAACCGTAGAACCTTTCTGAAGACCGTTGGCGCGGGCGGCACCTTGGCGCTCGCTCAGGCTCAGGCCTGGGATCTCCGTTCGGATTCGGGGCTGGGCGAGAATATGCGGATCTGGGACCAGCATTCCCATCTCGGCCAGGTGCCGGGTGACACGCCCGAGGAACGCATGGCTTTCCTCGTAAAGTGCATGGATCGGGTGGGGGTGGAGCGGCTGATCGTCTCCCAAGGGTACTCCGACGATAAGCACCCGAATCCTGCCGAGCAATTTCGCCTGGAAAATGACCGCGTGATGCGCGCGGTAAAGGCCTTTCCCGACCGCGCCTACGGCTCCGTGTATCTAACCCCGGCCCTCCCCGAGTTCAGCATGGAGGAATTGAATCGCTGCGTGCGGGACGGCCCCATGGTGATGATTGGGGAGATCGAAGATGACGCGCGCTGCAACGTTCCGGCCATGGACCCCATCGCCGATTGGGCGGTCGCCAATGAAGTTGTTATCCTGCAGCACGAGTGGCTGAAAACCGGCGGCGATGAGCCGGGGGAATCTTCGCCGTTCGACGTGGTCGAACTCGCCCAGCGCCACCCGCAACTCCAGATCGTATGCGCCCACACGGGAGGAAACTGGGAGCTGGGGATTCGCGCCATTCGCGCCACGAAGAACGTGTACTGCGGACTCGCCGGATCGGATCCAACGTCCGGATATGTGGAGATGGCGGTGCGTGAATTGGGCGCGGAAAGAGTGATTTTTGGCAGTGACGTGGGTGGCCGGAGTTTCGCCTCGCAAATTGCTAAGGTGGAAGGCGCCAACGTTTCGGAATCCGACAAGAAACTGATCCTGGGCGGAAACCTGCGCCGATTATTGACGCCGATGCTGCGCAAGAAAGGTTACAAGGTATGATCATCGATACCAACGTCTACCTTTCCCGCTGGCCCTTCCGGCGCCTGGAGGGCGACGAGCCCGTGAATCTGCTCGCGAAGTTGCGCCAGCGGAATGTGGTGCAGGCGTGGGCAGGCAGCTTTGACGGGTTGCTGCACCGGGACATCGCCGGCGTAAACCTCCGGCTGGCTCAGGCCTGCCGCACCTATGGCCAAGGGATTCTTGTACCCTTCGGGTCAATTAACCCCAAGCTTCCTGACTGGCAGGAAGACGTGCGGCGGTGCCACGAGGTGCACAAGATGCCGGGAATCCGCCTGCATCCCAACTATCATGGGTACAAACTTGACGATCCGGTGTTCGCAGAGTTATTGCATTTGGCAATCGCCCGCCGGCTGATCGTCCAGTTGGCCGAATGCATGGAGGATGAGCGCACGCAGTCGCCGCTAATGCGTGTTGCGCCTGTTGATATTTCGCCGCTGGCGGAGGTGGTGAAAAGTACCCCGGGCCTGCGCTTGGAACTGCTGAACTGCACTTCCCACCTAAATCGGGAACAGTTCCGGGCGGCGCTGGACGCCGGCGAGGTCTATACTGATATTTCCATGGTGGAAAGGGTGGCAGGACTCGCCCGCTACGTCCGGAATATCCCGCTTTCGCGAGTGCTTTTCGGATCGTATTACCCCTTCTTTGATTTTGAGTCGGCGCTGCTCAAAGTGCAGGAATCCGGCCTGGACGAGGCCGCGCAAAAAGCCATCTGCGAGGATAACGCGCGGCGGCTCATGCTACCAGCCCCGAGCGCGAAGTAGGGAGAAGGCGGTAGGCAGCGGGCAGAAAGCGGTAGGCAGGAGAAGGTGTAGCGCGGGACCTGTTCTGCAGGTCCGCGGTTTTTCCTGGCCCATCAGGGACGAGCCGCGGAGCTAGAAAACAGGTCCGCTAAACCTGCTCTTCGCGCATTTCTCATGAGCGTTCGGCTCGCCTCGAAAGATGGAAAACGAAGCATGAAAATGCTCCCCTCCTGATTCAGGAGGGGTGGCGCGCCGAGCGCCGGGGTGGTTATCTTATGAAGCCGAAAACATAAAGCCGCAATCAGCACCACCCCCTACCCCCTCCTCAACTGAGGAGGGGAGCATTTTCGCTACCGCGGGGCGGCGGAGCCGCAAGCTACCACTCGGCCGATGGAGCGCGATTGGGATCGGACCGATTGAATTCTCTATGCGAGATCAATTACCGTACGAATTTCCCACTCCAGGTTAGGCAAGGGAAGCGGCGCATGAAAAAACCGAAACCCGCCAAGCGTAGCGCCCTATCACGCCGCGACTTCTTCAAGAGCGCCGGCGCTGGGCTGGTGGCCTCGGAACTTGTGGCGGCGCCTGCGAACGGGTTACCGGGGGCTTCCGCGACGCCAATCGTGCCGGCAGCCAAGTCAGCTTCGCCGGTGCGCTTTAAACCCGGCAGCGGGCTTACCCAAATCTCCCCGAACCTCTACGTTCTGCGCGATTCCTGCAATGTTTATGTGCTCAAGGATGGGGACCACGCGCTGCTGATCGACTTTGGCTCCGGCCATGTTTTGAACCTGCTCGGGCAGATTGGCGTCACTAAGGTTGACGCCATCCTGCACACCCACCATCACCGCGACCAGTGCCAGGGTGACGCGCGGGCGGTGGCCGAGCGCATTCCCCTTCACGTGCCCGCCCACGAACGGCACCTGTTTGAGGACGCGGAGAATTTTTGGCGCAACCGGCACGTGTTCCACCTGTATCATGTGGCCAACGATTTCTTCACCATTACGCACAACTTGCCCGTCGCGGGTGTGCTGCACGACTACGAGACCTTTCACTGGGGCCCGCACGAGTTTCTGATCTATCCCACCCCGGGCCACACCATCGGCTCCATCAGCCTGGTGGGAGTGGTTGACGGGCGGAAGACGGCCTTTACCGGCGACCTGATTCACTCGCCCGGCAAGGTTATTACTCTGCATGATTTGCAATATGAATATATGAGTACCGATGGCGTGGACTTTGCCACCTTCTCCTTGCAGCGCCTGCGGGAACTGGGGCCGCAATTTATCTGCCCCTCGCACGGTGAGCCCTTTGCCAGTGTGGATGCGGGGTTCACGGATTTGATTAGCCGCATGCGTGAGTGGGTACGGGCATACGCGCCCGGCACGACGCTGACGTTGGACAATCATCCGTTTGCGGTGACGCCGCACCTGGTCGCTTCTTATCAAACCACCTCGTGCTTTTACGCGGTGATCAGCGATAGCGGCAAGGCGCTGTTTGTGGATTACGGGTCGGCGAGCCATAACTTCATCGACAGTTCCCTTAAGTCTCTGTCGGTCCACGATCGTCTTCGCTTCATTGCCCACACGGTTCCCGAGTTGCAGGCGCGCTACGGGCTGAAATCCGTGGATGTCGCCATGCCCAGCCACATGCACGACGACCACTTGAACGGGTTTCCCTACCTGGCGCGCCACTATGGCACCAAGGTTTGGTGCTACGACAACATGGTGGACATTCTTCAGAACCCGCGCGGGAACAATCTGGGGTGTACGCTGGCGGAGGTCATCAAGGTTGACCGCTCGTTTCACCACGGCGAAAAATTCAAGTGGGAAGAGTTTGAGTTTGAGGTTTGCCACTCGCCCGGCCACACGGAATTTCAGATGGCGATGTTTGCCGAGATTGACGGCGCGCGTATCGCGTTTACGGGTGACGCTGTTCATCCCGCCGACGGCGGAGCGCCCTACCAGCTTCGCCATAACGTGATTTTCCGCAACTGGGTGGAGAGCGATAGCCACGTCCGCGCCGTGCGCAGCCTTCTGGAACACGAACCCAACATCATCGCGCCGGGTCACACCAAACCCTACGTGGCCAACAAGGCGGACCTGGAAGACTTGAAGCGGCGGGTGGAGCAAGAGGGGCAGTACTTCCAGGATGTGATCGCCGACCCGGATACCAATTTCGGCTTGAACCCCAGTTGGGCGCGCCTCTACCCATATCAGCTCGCGGCAAAGGCCGGTTCCACTTCCACGCTGGAACTGCGGGTGCGCAATTATCGCTCGAAGCCGATGCACCTGGAGGCGGGGCTCGTATTGCCCGAAGGCTGGAAGGCTTCGCCGGACGTTGCCACCCTGGACGTGCCCGCGAACAGCGACGGCAAGACGGGCTTCACCGTAACCATTCCCGACGGTTGGGATCCCGCCAGGCCGCGGGTGGCAGTGGCGGCGGATATCGTGGCGGATGAGCAATACCTGGGGCAGGTTGCCGAGGGTGTGGTTGATATCGAATTCACGTGAGGACCAATTCATGAGACTACTGAAAATCGTCTTACTGTGTGCAACATTGCTCATCCCCTGCTCGCTCTTGGCGCAGGAGGGCGCCATTAAGGACCCTCTCCTCCGCTGGATGAACCAAATCGCGCAGCGGCAACTCCAGGAGCGGCAGAGGGCGATTGATCAAATCCACACGGTGGCCGATGCGGAGCGCCGCAAGCAAAAGGTCCGCGAAACACTTCTGGAACTCTTGGGTGGTTTGCCCAACTATGACGGCCCGCTGAATGCCAAGATCACGGGCCAGATTCAGGCGGAGGGCTATACCATCGAGAAAGTGCTGTTCCAGAGCCTGCCGAATTTCTATGTCACCGGAGACCTCTACCGGCCCAATAAGCCCGGCCGCTACCCCGCCATTCTTTTTCAGTCCGGCCATACGCAGGAGGGAAAGCCCGAGCCGCAGAGAGCCGCCGCCAATCTGGCTTTGAAAGGCTTTGTGGTGTTGGCCACCGACCCCATCGGTCAAGGTGAAAGGGAACAATCATACTCTCACCAACTCTCGGGGGTCTTAGGAGGGTGGTCGGTTCCCGAGCATATCCAGGCGGGAGCTCAGGCCATCCTGGTTGGCGAGAGTGCGGCGCGCTTCTTTATTTGGGACGCGAAGCGAGGCATCGACTACCTGGTCAGCCGGCCTGACGTGGACCCCACACGTCTCGGGGCCGCGGGTTGCTCGGGCGGTGGGGCGCTGACAACCTTTATTGGCGCTATGGACCCGAGGCTTAAAGCGGTCATTCCCGCCTGTTATCCCAATTCCTATCAGTTGTTGTTTGCCGGCCCTGACCCCGATACCGAAATGACTTTCCCCAATTTCCTGGCGAGTGGCCTCGACGTGGCGGATTATGTGGAGGTAACCGCGCCCACGCCCTGGCTGATTCAGGAAACCGAGGACGACTACTTTACGCCCGCGGGGGCTCGGCTGGTTTATGAAGAGGCTCGCCATTGGTACAGCATTTACGGAGCTGAGGACAAGATAGGTTTCTTCGTCGGACCGGGCCCCCACGGCACTCCGTTGGTAAGCCGGGAAGCCGTCTATCAGTGGATGATCCGCTGGCTCAAAGACGGCCAGGGTGATTATCACGAGCAGCCAGTCCATCTCTATAATAATTTTGAATTGCTCGTCACGCCCACTGGCCATGTCGATGATATCCCCGGAAGCCGCAAAGTCTACCAACTGATCCTTGATGATTTTCACGCCAAGATGCGGCAGGGAACAATTCCTGAACTGCAAGCGGAGCTACGCACGTTGAAGATTCCTTCCGATGGCTTGTCACCGGAATCAAAGCTGTTGGATGAGTCGAACAATGCAGATGTTCGGCGCCAGCACATTAAGTTTGAAAGTGAGCCCGGGGTTGAGATTGAAGGAAGCCTCTACATCCCCTCTTCTTCCGGCCGAAAGCCCGCGGTGTTGCTGGTGGAGGATAGCGGCCGGCCTTACTTCCAGGCTGCGACCACGGATTCCCTGGCGAACAGAATGGCAAAGAAGGGCCGCGTGGTCCTTACACTGATGCCGCGCGACTCTCCGGGAGAAAATACCCATGCGCCATTTGTAGGGAATTGGATTACCAATTCCCGGGCCAACCAGATTGGGCTCAATTTGCCGGCAATGCGCGCCCATGACATCCTGCGCGGAGTCGATCTTCTATCGGCGCGAAGTGACGTCGATCCGTCCTCCATACATTGCGGTGCCCGCGGTGTAAAGGGGATCTGGCTTTTGCTGGCGGCCGCGGCGGACCCCCGAATCGGCAAGGTCTGGCTGGATCGAACCCCCTACAACCTGCGTGCCGCTCTGGAGAACACGCTGAACATGGAGCTATTTGATGCGGTCATTCCCGGCTTTGCGCTTCATTGGGACCTGGACGATCTTACCAAAGCTATGGGAGAACGGCCGGTGATGTGGACTGACCCGGCGAACTGGATGAACCGGATTGTTGCGCTCCACGGGTCATACGAGTATCGCTATATCCTGGGTGATACTACAGACCTCGCGGACGCCCAAGACGACGCGTACATTGACGAATTTCTGAAATGACCATTATGGAAATGCGGGCTCAATCGAATATTCCGGCTGGGAGGAGCCTGGTATCTCTCCCGGGTAGATAGCGAGGATTCCTTCGTCGCGCTGCACATCCTCGTCGAGCAAAATGGCGCACACTTGCCGCGCCCGGATAAGCACTTCCACCTGGCTCTGACCAAAGGCGGCCAGGCCCGGAATTTGCGATACCGTTGCGACCCAGCGTCCATCTGGCTGACGGCTTGTTTCGATGGGGTGATCCATGGCGTTTTCCTCTACCCCTATCCATCGGCTGAACCGGTACGAATCTTGAGGTTCTTTGTGATCGCGTTCGGCGGCAAATCCCACCCGCTAGCCCGGACTTCTTACCACGGTTGGACACTGCCGGAAGGGCGGGGCTTCAGCCCCGCCAAAATCGCGGCTCCCACCCCCGATTTGTCCCGCACCCCGCACAGCTTGCGGCTGTAGGCTGTGCGGGGTGCGGGACTTGGCAATAAAGAGGAGGCATTGCAACGGCGGTGCTAAACAGGCTGCGGAAAAACCCTGCGATGCTGTCATCCTAGGCCCGTTCGCTGACATTCTGAGCGCAGCGAAGAATCTTGCTCTGCCCGCTCAGGGTGAACTACCCGAAGGATCTCGCTCTGAGCATTTTCAAGGCAATGCAAGATTCTTCGTCGCCGCTGCTCCTCAGAATGACAGCGCTTTCGAGTTTTTCCGCAAGCTCTAAAGCCCCGCCCTTCCAGACCCGTGGTGAAAAATCCCGGCTAGAGCCGTGTTCCCTCTCGAGGCGGAACCTCACAGGGCGCCAGATCCCTCCAAGGCCATGAATGCATCACCCGAGAAGAAACCCCTCACCCCCCCGCCTTGCGGTCCCCCCTCTCCCCGAGGGAGAGGAAGAGAAATTAAAACCACAGCCCTCTCGGAGGGGAGTGGGCGCCCAACGGCGGAGGGCAGGTGAGGGTTCCTTTCAACCCCAATAGATTTTGACTGTACCCTGCTAATCCGCTGCCCACGCTTGATTAACCAGGCAAACGCGTGTAGAGTCAGGAATGCCGGGCCCATTTTCCGGGGCCAGAAGGCGCAAGGATGGGTGAGTTCGGCTCCGCAATCCTTCTTTCCCCCGCAGTGCCGCGCGATTTCGAAAAGCCCCATTGAATTCAGTGGCGAATAAATCCTCGGGCTTATGTTGGGAGTGAATCATGTCGAAACAACAGGAAGTAACGCGCCGGAAATTCCTCCAAGACGGCGCTATCGCGGGGGCGGGCCTCGCAGCCTACCGCGGAATTTCGTTTATCACCAATCCGGAGCGGGTATTTGGCGCCAATGACCGCGTTCGATTTGGTCTGATCGGCTGTGGCGACCGTGGCCAGGAGGACCTGCACGCAGCCTTAACGGGTACGAACGTCGAGTGCGCGGCTTTTGCCGACGTTTATACGCGCCGCCTCGATCAAGTTCAGAGCATCGTACCTCAAGCCAAGCCTTACCGGGACTTTCGCACCATGCTCGATGACAAGACGATTGACGCCGTGATCATCGTCACTCCGCAGCACCAGCACGCCTTGAACTTCGTTCCGGCCATTCAAGCGGGTAAGGATGTTTATCAGGAAAAGACCATGGCCTTCAATACCGACCACGCTCGGCGCATGCGGCGGGCGTTCGAGGGTTCCGGCCGTGTGGTCCAGGTGGGAATCCAATCGGTGACCGCCGAGGTTTTTGAGATGGTGAAGTCTCTCAACACCCCTGAGAACATGGGAGACATAACGGCCATTCACACGCACATGTATCGCAATGCGCCTTACGGGGGCTGGAAGCAGCCGATCCCCGCCGATTGCGATTTGCAGCACGTGGACTGGAAGGCTTTTGAGGGTGAAGCCCCACCCCACGATTGGGACCCGAACCGCTACATTAACTGGCGCTTTTTCTGGGACTATGACGGCAGCAACGTCTTCGAAAACATGGTCCACCAGGTGGGTTTCTGGTACAAGCTGCTGGGCCTCAAGATCCCACGTGGCGTCATGATGAACGGCGGCAATTATCTTTCTCCCGACATGGAAATGCCGGACACTATTGATGTCTCCATGGATCAGCCGGAGAACCTGCTGTTCACCTGGAATTCCGGTTTCGGAAATCGCCACTACAAAGCTGAGGATGACTTTCTGCTGGGCAACAAGGGCACGATATTCCGCGGGCGTTACAGGGTCGAGTACACCCCAGAGGGCCGCCCGCGAGGGTCGGCGGAGAAGGCCCCCGACTCCCGGATTCTTAACACGCAGGGCAAGTCAGATGGGACGAATGAACACTTCCAGAATTTCTTTGACTGTGTGCGCACCCGCAAGGAGCCCAACTGCCCCTTTGACCTGGGCTACCGTTCCGCCATCGCCTGCCAGATGGCCATTCGATCCTATCATGAGGGCAGGAAGATGCATTGGGACGCCGAACGCGAGGAAATCGTGTAGTGGGGTAAGGGGAAAGTGGGTCTCGGCGTGCTGGGAAATCGCAGAATGCCATTACAGGTGGCCGAAGATACAAGGAGGGATATATGGCAGAGGAAACCCGTAGAGAGTTTGTGAAAAGGGTAGGAGCGGCTTCGGCGTTGGCTGCCGGCTCCTTTTTGAATTGGAATCCGCGTGCGATGGGGGCCAACGACAAGGTCGTGATGGCTCTGATTGGCGGCCGGAATCAGGGCCGGAATGACGCTCTGGGGGCTATTTCCCATGGGGCCGAGTTCAAGACCTTTTGCGACATTGACCAGGCAATTCTCGACAAGATCAACCCGGAACTGGAAAAGGCCCAAGG
>JBEKQO010000012.1:0-52688 GCA_049519635.1 Terriglobia bacterium
TGCCGCACCAGGATGTGGTGAATCTTGCTTTGCTTCAGCGCGTCATAGGCAGGAAGAATCGCCCCCCCCGGATAGCCGAAGACGTGCGTCACGCCCTCCCGTTCCAGGCATTCCCAAAGGATCTGTGCTCCGGTCTTTGTCATGACTCCCACTTCCTCTCCATCTAATGGCTTTTGTTGCCCGTACCAAGCCCCTCACTGCATTGTACAATATGCGGGCTTTACTTGGGGTATCTCCTGTCATAAATCTTGAAAGTTGCGCCACTTTGCCGGGGGTTTGCGAGGGATGGCGGAATGAGAATCTGAAATAAGGAGGGCTGGCGGCGTGAATTGGCTTCTATCCGTGCTCGTGGCAGTTTCGTGCGTGGTTGCGGTGCTGGCGCAGGTCCCGGAGGAAAACTCCACGGAAGCGCGCCGGGCGCGCCTGAAAGCCGCCCTCCAAGAGGAGTGGGAACATCAACTGCGCACTTACCCTGAGCTTGCCACGGCAGTCGGGGACAATCGATATAACGACCGCCTCAGCGATTATTCGCCGGAATTCTTCGCCGGGGAAGTGCAGCACGCGCGGCAGGCGCTCCAGGTTTTCGAGTCGATTGACACCTCAGGCTTCCCAGACCAGGAGCGCTTGAGCAACGCCCTGATGAGCCGTGACCTGCGCGAGCAAATCGATGGGGCGCGGTTCAAGGATTGGGAAATGCCGGTCAACCAGATGTATGGAATCCACCTGCAATATGCGAGCTTGCCCTCGGACACAACCTTCCGCTCGGTGCAAGACTATCAGGATTACATTGCCCGCTTGCATCAACTCCCCCGCGTTCTTCAGCAGGCCACCGCGAACATGCGGGCCGGCCTGCGCGAACATCTGGTTCCGCCCCGCTACCTGCTGGAGAAGGCTGCCCTCCAGGCGCAGGACATCGCGGGGAAGTCTGCGGAGGACAGCCCCTTCACCCAGCCCGCACACAGCTTTCCTGCGGGCATTTCCGAAGCTGAACAAAAGGCTTTGCGCGATGGCGTCTTTGCTGTGGTCAAGCAGGAGGTAACTCCGGCCTATTCGCAGTTAGCGGAATTCTTGCGCACTCAGTACGCGCCGCACGGGCGCATCGAATATGGCGTTTGGGCGCTGCCCGACGGCAACACCCGCTACCGCTTTGACATTAAACAAATGACGACGACGGATATGGGCCCGGAGGAAATCCACCAACTGGGGCTGAAGCAGGTGGCGGAGATCGAGGCGGAAATGCTGAAGCTCGCTCGCCGGCAGGGTTATAACGATTTGCCCAGTTTCAATGAGCACATTCGCAAGGACCCGCAATTCTACGCCGCCTCGGGTGAGCAGCTTTTGGGTCTGTACAAGCATTACACGGATCAGATGTACGCCAAGCTTCCGCAACTGTTCGGCCGTCTGCCCAAGAACAAACTGGAGGTGGCGCCCATGGAGGCATTCCGCGCGGCGAATGCCGTCCCCGCCGATTACTCGATTGGCGCCGGTGACGGCTCGCGACCCGGGCGCATCAACGTCAACGAATACGACCCGAGCCATCGCCTGCTGCTCAATGTGGAGGCCATCGCTTACCATGAAGGCATCCCCGGCCACCATCTGCAGTTTTCGATTGCCCAGGAGCAAACGGACCTGCCGCCCTTCCGCCGGTTCGCTTCTTATAACGCCTACTCTGAGGGTTGGGCATTTTACGCGGAGCGGTTGGGTAAGGAAGTGGGCTTCTACCAGGACCCTGATAGTGAATACGGGCGACTGGAAAATGAAATGTGGCGCTCCGTCCGCCTGGTGGTGGATACGGGTGTGCACGCCAAACACTGGTCGCGCCAACAGATGGTGGACTTCTTCCGCCAACACACCGCGATGGACGAGCCGAATATCGAAACCGAAGTGGACCGATACATCGCCTGGCCGGGGCAGGCCTTGGCCTATAAGCTTGGGCAGATGAGAATTATTGAGCTACGGGAGCGCGCCCGGCAGCTACTCGGTGAGCGCTTTGACTTGCGCGCCTTTCACGATGCCCTGCTCGGCGATGGCCCGTTGCCCCTGGATGTGCTGGAGGCGAATATGGACCGGTGGATCGCCGCACAAAAAGGCGGGAACTTGCGGCGGCCGCAATGAGGGGATAATTCGAAAGGTCTTGCTCCGGCATGGCTGAAAAGATTGCGGCAAATTCTCCAATGCTGTCATCCTGAGCCCGTTCGCTGTCATTCTGAGCGCAGCGAAGAATCTCGCATTGCCGCTCAGGGTAAACTGCGCGAAGGATCCCGCTCTGAGCATTACCAAGGCAATGCGAGATTCTTCGTCGCCGCTGCTCCTCAGAATGACAGCGCCGGCGCGTTTTTCCGCAGCCTGTGAAGCCCCGCCCTTCCCACCCTAGGGGGAAAAATCCGGCCTACATGCTGGAGCCCGCTCCAACTTTCAGATCGATGACGCTTAATCTACCGTCGGTGTGCCAGGCTCCGCCGGTGGCCGTCATCCCACTACTGAGCGGGTTGGGAGGGGCGAGGAACTCGGCGGCCTGGACGGCGCCGCCGAGGTGCAGGTCAGCCCCCACTTGTGCGCGCTCGTCATCGAGATTGGAATCGGTGGCGTGAGAAATCACTCCGGGGTGAACATCGATCCCCACATCGTGGGTGGCGGCGGCCAGCCAGATGGGGCGCCCGTCAGGTGTGCTTGACGTCGTCTGCCACAGGCGCAGATGGTGGCGTTTGTTAAAGGTGTTGAGCATCTTCTCAAAGGCCATATCCTCCTTGCGCCCGAACAGGTAGAGGTCGGAAACGGGAGCAGAGTCATAACCATCGTTGTTAATAACAGCCTGGGCGGTTTTCCAAATCGATTGTTGATTCTTTTTCTTCGGTTCGGTCCAGCCGGCTTGGCGGAACGCATGCTCAATCTCTTGAGTTGTGCCGACAAACACCAGGTTGATGGGATCTCCCGCCCGGTTATCTTTGCTCACGGCGCGTTTGGGCGCATCCGCCAGCATGTTTGTCACAGAAGTGCGCAAGCCGGCAGGAAGCTGAGGAGGCCCGGCGGAATGGACAATACTTTTCAGGTGCAGCGGTTCGGTGAGGGTGTAGTGAAGGTCGGTCCCTGCCGGGAATTCGATCGCCGTATTAACCTGGCCGATCTTCTGCTTCTGGATTTGATCGTTGATGGTGGGATCGGCTTGGCCCAGCTTTTGCAGGACGCCGCTGAGCAGCGATGCCGGCGCCTCCGATGCGAGCACTCCCACGACGGTTCCGTCCGCAAGCAGGGTCTCCCGCGCATTGCTGATCGCACTCAAGCGTCCTTTCATGGTGAAATTGCCTTCGCCCGGAATGCTGAGTTGTCCGAAGCTTAAGAGAAGTTCCGATCGCTGATCGGAATCGGTTGCCTGCGCACACTTCTCAATGGTGCCCTTAAAGGTTGAACCAAACGGGATGGCAACTCCGCCTTGGACCTCCACTTCCCGCGCCAGACTCGCAGCCACCGTCTGTCCTTCCGTGGACGTCTTGGTGCTGACGGCCGCCTGGAGGCGCAAATACAAAACTGTTCCCGCGGGAAGGGTGGGCGCATCCATGACGGGTTTGGGCGCTTTCGCGGAAGCGCGGGCGGGAAGCAAAAGGGAGATCATGGCAAGTAGGATGGTGGCAACCGATGCGGGGAACAAGTTTTCCCCGTGCTTCCTCTTGCGTCCTGTCGAGCCGTTCGGGATCGCCATGCCACTCTCTCCTGAGGGTTCCGAAAAAATCTTCAGCAATAGTCTTGAAATGCTGCTCGTAAGCTCGAGGAGCCTCTCAAGTTTGATTTCTCCCCTCGGCGCTGGGTTGCTTTACGGGCGGCAAGATTTGCTTTGATCCTGCAATGCCCCGGGCCGCTTGTTTGCCTGTTCACGCTTACTCAAGCGATTTGTGGAAGCGCAGGACGCTGACAGCCAGCAGAAGCACCGCAGAGCCTGCCATCGCGGCAATTTGCGGCCAGAGGATGTCAAGGCCAACGCCCTTGAGATAGACGCTGCGCAGGACCACCATGATATAGCGCATTGGGTTGAGGTAGGTCAACTCCTGGAAGAACTTCGGCATGCTGCTGATGGGCGTGGCAAATCCGGAAAGTGTGATCATGGGCATGGTGAAGAAGAAGGAAGTGATCATCGCCTGTTGCTGGGTGAAGGAAATCGTCGATATCAGAAGCCCCAGCCCCAAGGATGCAAAGATGAAGGCCACCACTCCGATGGCCAGTACCCCGAGGCTTCCCCGGAAGGGCACGCCGAACCACAGCGTCCCAACCAGCGAGATGATGGCCGCATCGAAGCAGCCGATGAGGAAGAAGGGAATTGTCTTGCCCAGGATAAACTCCCAGCGGCGAATGGGCGTGACCATGACCTGCTCGAGCGTGCCGATCTCCCGTTCGCGGACGACCGCGAAGGCGGTTAGCATCATCACCAGGATCAGGGTAAGATTGCCGATGACGCTGGGAACGAAATACCAGCGGCTCTCCAGGCCTTCGTTGAACCACGGCCGGGTCTCAAGATCCGCTTGGGGCAGGAATGACACAAGTTGTGGCGCCGTACGCTGCATCCCGTCGAGTTGGTAGTGCCCCGCGAATTCGGCGCCGACCTGGTTGATATAACCTAAGGCTACCAGAGCTGTGTTCGAGTTCGAGCAGTCCACCAGCACCTGCACCGAAGCGCCCTGCCCATTGCGCAGGCGCTGGGCAAACCCGGAATCGATTTCCAGTGCAGCGAGCACGTCGCCCCGGTCGATACCGTCGCGGAGCTCCTCGCGCCGCACGGCATGCGTCTTGATATCGAAATAGCGGCTGGCAGAAAAATGTGAGACCAACTCGCGGCTCTCCTGGGTATTGTCCAGGTCGAGTACCGCCAGCTCCACATGCTTCACATCCAGAGTGGCCGCGTATCCAAAAACCAGCATCTGGATGAGCGGCGGCCCAATCAGCATCCATCGGGTGCGGGGGTCGCGCAGCGTTTGGATGAACTCCTTCGTCAACATGCAGCGGATGCGCGTGAGTGAGTCGAGGAAGCTCATTCCAGCCTCTTTTGAAAGGCGCGGGTGGCCAGCGTGATCGACACCGCCGCTATGATGGCCAATGCGATCACCTGTCCCGCCATCAACCGGGCGGGAGTGCCCTTCAGGAAGACGTTGCGGAGGATCGAGACGTAATAGCGCGCGGGCAGGACTCGGGTGATCCATTGCACGACGGTTGGCATCTGCTCAATGGGGAATACGAAACCCGACAGGAGAAAAGCCGGCAGGAACGTGGTAAGGAGCGCCAATTGGCTGGCGGCAAGCTGGGACTTGGCCACCACGGAGATCAGATAGCCAAGCGACAACACCACGATCAGAAACAACATCGAGCATCCGAACATCAGGGCCCAGCTTCCCCGAAACGGAACGCCGAACCACCATACCCCCATGCCGGCGCAAAGTGCGGTGTCAAACATCCCGATCACAAAGTAGGGTGCCAGCTTTCCAATCTCTATTTCCAATTTGCCCACCGGCGTGGAAATAAGCTGCTCCATCGTGCCGCGCTCCCACTCCCGCGCGATGGTCAGCGAGGTCAGAAACGCGCCGACCACCGACATTACCAGGGCCACGACACCGGGGATAATATTCGCCATGCTCTCCAGGTCTTCGTTGAACCACGTGCGCGGCTCGAAGGTGACGTTGGGGACCGCCGGAGCCATGCCGTGCCGCTGCTGCCAATCGACCTGCACTTGCTGGGAGTAGGCCTGCACGATGCTCAGCGCATAGCCCATACCAATGTTGGCCGTGTTACTGTCGCTGGCATCGAGCAGCGCTTGCACGCTCGCTTGCCCGCGGGAGCGAAGTGTTTCCGAGAATTGTGGCGGGACCACGATGGCAACCGTGCAGGCGCCATAATCAATTTGCCGGACAACGTCCCCATAGTCCGGTGACACGCGAACAATGTCGAAATAATTGGTGGCTTGAAAACGTTTCAGCAGGTCCTGGCTGGTTTGGGTTGCGTCGCGGTCGTACACGCAAAGGGGGATATGCCGAAGGTCGAGGTTCACGGCATAGCCATAGATGAACAGTTGCAGCAACGGCATGGCGATGATGATCAGAAGGCTGCGCGGATCGCGCCGGATTTGAATCACTTCTTTGCGCATCATGGCCAGGATGCGGCGCAGGCTCATGCGGCTCTCCCCGGTTTGGATTCACGTGTGGTGGTCAGGGCGACGAAGACATCCTCAAGGCTGGGCTGAATCCGCTCGAGCCGGCCGACGTGAATCTGCCGGGCCTCCAGGGCTTGGCGAATCCCGGGTATGGCGGCTTGGGCGTCGGCGACGACGGCATGCAGACTGCTCCCAAAAACCGCCGCGTCCAGCACGCCCGGTGCGGTTTCGAGGGCCTCGAGTCCGGGCCCCAGCGGTTCACACTCGATAAGCAGGAGCTGGCCTTTCATATGCCGCGTCTTAAGCTCCGTGGGGGTGCCCATCGCCACAATGCGCCCACGATCAATCAGCACAAGGCGATTGCAGTATTCCGCCTCGTCCATATAGTGGGTGGTCACGAAGACCGTGATGCCCTCGCCCACCATCTGTTGGATCAATTCCCAGAATTGACGGCGCGAGACGGGATCGACGCCCGAAGTCGGCTCGTCGAGAAAGATAATGGGCGGACGATGCAGCACCGCGCACCCCAGCGCCAGCCTTTGTTTCCATCCGGCGGCCAGGTCGCGCGTCGGAGTTTGCTCGCGGCCTGCAAGCCCCGCCATCTGGAGCGCCCAGGCCAAACGGTCGGGAAGAACTTTCGTGGGAACACTGTACATTCCGGCAAAAAAACGCAGGTTCTCGATAACTTTCAAGTCGCTGTAGAGGGAGAATTTCTGCGACATGTAGCCAATCTGTTGGCGCACCGCCTCAGGCTCCTTGGCGACGTCGATCCCCGCCACCAGTGCGCGCCCGGAAGTGGGCCGGAGCAGGCCACAGAGAATACGGATGGTGGTGGATTTGCCCGCGCCGTTGGGGCCGAGGAAGCCGAAAATCTCGCCGCGGTGCGCCTGCAGGCTAATCTTGTCCACCGCGACAAATTTGCCGAAGCGTTTGGTTAAGTTTTCCACCACCACCGAGGGTTGGTTTTCAGTCATAAGGGTTTCGTTTGTGCGCTCGCCGCCGGCTCGCTCTCGACGGCCGATACAAACAAGTCCTCAATGGTCGGCGCGACGGGCTGGATGGAATCGTAGACGATGCCGGCGGATTCAAGCCGCCCGCGCAAATCCGGCAGCCGGCGGGACGCTTCGTCCACAAACAGGTGGACGCGGTCGCCCACCAGCAGCGCACTGCGCACGCCGGGGGCGCCCGCGAGCGCCGCGCGCACAGGGCCCAATTGCGGCGCGTGCACCGCCAGAATTTCGCCGGGAAATTTCTTCTTCAGTTCGTCCGGCCGATCGCAGAAGAGCATTCGTCCGCGATAGAGGAGTCCCACTCGCTGACATCGCTCTGCTTCATCGAGGTACGATGTGGAAGCGAGAATCGCAACGCCCTCCGCCTGAAGCGAATATAGAATCCGCCAGAAATCCCGTCGCGACACAGGATCGACCCCGTTGGTCGGTTCGTCGAGAAGCAGCACTTTCGGCGTATGAATCAGCGCGCAGACCAAGCCCAGCTTTTGCTTCATCCCGCCGGAAAGGTTTCCGGCAAGCCGGCTGCGGAAATCACTGAGACCCGCTGCCGCCAGCAATTCCTGGGATCGCGGCTCGCGCTGCTTGCGAACGACTCCAAATAAATCCGCGTAAAACCGCAGGTTTTCGTCTACTGTGAGATCTTCGTACAGGCCAAAACGCTGAGACATATAGCTGAGTTGGAATTTGGCGCTTTCCGGATCGCGTATCACGTCGCAGCCGGCTACCTGTGCCGAGCCGGAATCCGCCGACAGCACGCCCGCCAACATCCGCAATGCGGTCGTTTTCCCTGCGCCGTCAGGCCCGACCAATCCAAAAATCTCTCCCGCATTAACTTCAAAGCTGAGCCCATCCACAGCGCGCACTTCACCGAAGCGCTTGCTCAGCGCGGAAACGACGATGGCTGGTGGGATACTCACGGTGTACTCGCTACTTCAGTTTGATCATAGTGTCTGCCGGCATTCCGGGCTTCAGTTCCCGGTTTGGATTGTCCACGTCCACTTTGACGCGGTAAACCAGCGTGACGCGCTCTTTCTCCGTCTGCACGCTCTTGGGAGTGAATTCCGCCTCGGAAGAGATGAAAGAAACCCGGCCATGATAAATCCTGTCCGGGTAAGTATCGGTGTGCACATCGACGACCTGCCCCCAGTGCAGTTTGCCGAGATCCGTCTCCGGCACATACACGCGCACCCACAGATGGTCTAGGTCGGCGAGGGTCACGATCGGAGTGCCGGGTGAGACGACCTCTCCCAACTCCGCCTGCCGCACTAGGACCACTCCGGCAAAGGGGGCGCGCAGCACCGTGTACGACAGCCGAATGCGAGACAAATCCACGTTTTGATTGGCTTGGTGAATATTGGCACGATCAACGGCCAACTCTTCTTGGCGTGTTCCTTCTATGAGTTCGTTGTAGATTTGCTGGTCGCGCTCATAAATATCCTGGGCACGAGTGACATTGGTGGCGGCCAAGTCGCGCGTCTGGCCTGGGATCTCGTCCTTCTCGTAAAGCGCCTGATAACGAGCGTAATCCTTCTGTTTCTGCTCGAGGTCCGCCTGAGCATCGAGCATGGAGAGCTTGGCGGCCTCGATGTCTTGCGTCCGGCTGCCCGCCAGACCGAGGGCGAGCTGCCGATGGCGGACGCGAATAGCCGATTCGTCTTCCGCCACCTGCTGCCGGTAGTCATCGTTATCGAGCCGCGCCAGCAAATCGCCTGCTTTCAGGGTCATGCCTTCATCCACCGGGAGATCGATAATGCGGCCGGTCACCTTGAAGCTGACCAAACTTTCATGCGCTTCAATGTTTCCCGAAAGCTTGAGCGCATTTTCATCGACAGGCTTGCGAAACCACTGGGGATGAAGGTAGACCACTGCGCCGACAATCGCTAACAGCACCAGGACCGGGACCACGCGTTTCATGGCTCGTCAACCTCTTCCTCGAGATTCTTGCCGATCAATCAACGATCACTACCAACATACGAAGCATGGAAAAGCCAAAAGGCAAAACGCCAAAGTCAAAAGCACGAGCATCTCAGTTTCGCCTTTTTGCGCTTTGCGTTTATATTCCGCACTGCCGATTTACCTACTGCCTACTCATCTCCTAGGGCTCGCTGCGGTACGTTTGGTAAATCTTTTCAGTTCCCCCCAGCGAGCGCGCCAGAGCCATGACGGCGTCGGCGTGCCGAGCCAGGGCCATGATGCGGTCATCCTGCGCGCTCGCCAGGCTTGACTGCGCCGTAACTACTTCAATGTTGTCCGTCACCCCGTTGCGGAACCGGTCTTGCGCCAGGCTCATCTCGCGTTCAGCCAGGTGTAGAGCCGCTTCGGTGACGGTCACTTGATTCTCGGTGGATTCCAGGTCCAGAATCGCCTGGCGCAATTCCTGCTCAATCTGACGGTTGAGGTCGTCAATCTGCGCGTTCAGGCGTTTCACCTGGCTTTGGAGTTCTGTCTTCTCACCGGCGCGGTCGCGGTCAAACAAGGTGACCGTAAGCGTTCCCTGAATTTCGCCAGTACCCGCCATGGAGCCGAATCCGCGGCCGATGGCCCCATAATCGCCGTTAACCGACAGGGTGGGAAGATAGCGCGCCCGCGAGGCCTTGAGCTGCTCGTCGAGCGAATCTCGTTGCTTGAGAAGCGCGGCGTAATCGGATCGTGCCTCGAGGGCGGTGTGCAGTGCCTGGTCGGCGTCGGCGGATTCCACGTGATGGAATTTCAAGGGCTCAGCCAAGTCCAGCGGGGCGCCAGGGCTGAGTCCGAGGAAGCGCGCAAGGACGAGCAGGGAAGTCTGATAGGTGTTGCGCGCCACCAGCAAGTTTTGCTGGTCCCGCGCCAGTTGCACTTGGGCGCGAACCTCGTCCACCGCGGTTGCCAGTCCCTGGGTGTGTTGGTCGCGCGCCAATTTCTCCAGAGTTTGCGAAGTCGTCACGCGGCTTTCCCCCGCTTCTACCTCCGCGGCGGAAGCTTGGGAATTAAGATAGAGCCCCGCGGCTTGGCGGATGATCAAATCGCGCGCGTCCTGGTAATCAAGCTTGGCGGCGTCCTCTTGCATTTCGCTGGCCTTCCAGTTGTGGTAAGCGTGGCGGTCAATCAAGGATTGGCTCGCCGAGAGGCGGAAATCGTAGTGTCCGAACGGACCCACCACGGTGGGAACCCCCGGAAAGGAAATTCCCAAGGCGGCCAAATCGATATTCTGGCGGTTGGCTAGTGCGTCCCCGTTAACGTGCGGCAGCAGAGAAGCCCGCCGCCGACCGCGCGTGCCTTCCATTTCCTCCACTTGCGTACTCGCCACGCGGACGCTCAAGTTCTGTTTCAGCGCCAGACCGATTGCGTCATTCAGGGTGAGCCTCCGCGCCGCGGGGTGTTGCGCATCCACGGGCGCTCCGCCCATATATGTCAACGCCACAAATAATGCGACCCATCCTGCCCTCGACCGCATGGACATTCTCCTTTGCCGTGCCGCCTCGGTCACCTCGCGGGTTTCAATCCGGTTGCTTCCGCAGGCTGCCCAGGATGAACTCCAGGTGGGCTTTGCTGTAGGCGTCAAGGTCGAGCCGGTGCCGCTCCCCGTGAAGCAATCTCCATACGATAGCCAGAATTCCCGGCGCCGCCAGAAGCTGGGGAAATTCCACGGCCGCGGTTTTCCGGAATTCGCCTGAGGCGATCCCTTGCAGGAGCCCCTGGCGCACCGCATTCATGCCGGGGGCAATAATCTCGCGGTGGTAGATCTCGGTAAGTTGAGGGAACCTGCCGCCTTCGGCGATCAGCAGGCGCACGATGGAGCGAACCTTTTCATTCCTCACCACCTGGCTATACATGCGCGAAAGCAACTCACGCAGCAACTGTTCCGCCGTCCCGTGAAAGCTTCCGGCGACGGCATCAAATCGCTTTTGCACCAAGCTACGCACCATCGCGCGGAAAAGGCGCTCCTTGTCCGTGAAATAGAGGTAGATCGTTCCCTTGGCGATTCCGGCCCGCCGGGCGACTTCGTCGATGCGGGCGGCCTCGTACCCATGGGCAGCGAAGACTTCGAAGGCGGCCGCCAGGATTGCTTCCTGGCGGTGCAGCTTCTGCTCCCGCCGTCGCGGGGAGGATTTGGCAGCCTTTACTTGCCTGGATTTCATCGCCGTTGTCCATTCCTTTAACACATGACTGAACAGTCAGTCATTAATCGCAGACAAGAAAATAGGCTTATTGAAAAACATTGTCAATTCATTTTTGCGTTTGTTTCAGGAGCTATTTTGAGCCGGGGGCTGCATGCACGCTGGTAGGGGCGGTTCGCGAACCGCCCCTACAGCAAATGGACGGCTCATTAATGGCCAATAGGGTCGTTTGTGCATTACCTCCGCGCCGTCTGAAAGGCTGTGCTTCCCAGGCGGCGCGGAGGAAGTGGGGGGAGGCACGGAAAGGCGAAGCCCCGTCGCACAGACGCCCCAGCGGCTTTGGCTCGCCAGGGAAGATGACAATGCTCCTGGTAACTCCCCTCCTGATTCAGGAGGGGTGGCGCGCCGAGCGCCGGGGTGGTTATCCCCTGGAGTCAAGAAGCTAAAGTCGCAATCAGCACCCCCCTCCTCAACTAGGGAGGGGAGCATTTTGATGACGGAGCGGGAGAACCGGCGGTCAACTCCGTCGCGCGGACCGAGCGGCCTTCGCCGGCATGACAAGTTCTCCGCTACGCCTTCGATGCGGCCGCGGGCGGGGCAGAGTGACCACATCCCCCACGCATGCCGGCTCGGAATTTCTCACGTTCTTCGGGGGTCATTTGTTCCCAGCGCTCTATCAAGCGCTGGCGCCAGTGCATCCCGAAGCCGGGCCGGCCACGGAAACCGCTGAAGAGGATCTTACTCAGCACCAGCAGACCCAAAGCTTGCCAGAAGCCGATGGCATGCAGGCCGAAAATGGCCGGCATGAGCCGGTTCCAGAGTTCCATGACCACGAAGCTGAACACCGTTGCCGCCAGCGCCACGAAGAACAAGATTTTCAATCCTCGCAAAATCCAGTGCCTTCTCATCGTTATTGACCTCACGCTTTCTTGAATTCGTCGTAAATGGCCCGCAGGCGCCGCCGCAGGTGGAGCACCGCGTAGTGCTTGCGGGAGAGCAAGGTGTTGACGCTCAGCCCGGTCGCCGCCTTCAGGTCATTGAAGCTCCGGCCCTCGATTTCGTGGGCGACAAACACCTCGCGCTGTTCTTCCGGCAGTTCGTCCAAAGCCGCCTCGATCTCCTCGATCAGAACCTCACGAGCGTAAGCCGCTTCGGGGCCCGCATCGGGCGAGGGGAGCAGATCTTCCCACGGGAAAGACTCTCCCTCCTGTTCTCCCGCGTTGCTTCTTGCCGCCTCCGGCTTGCGCTTGCGATATCGGTCGATGATGCGATTGCGCGCCACCCGGTAAAGCCAAGCGCCCACCTGCTCGACGGGTTTCATCAGCCGGTAAGCTTGGACGAGTTCGTAGAAGACCTCTTGTAGAATGTCTTCCGCCTCGCTCTCGTCCAGAACGCGCCGGCGAATGAAGTTGCGCAGGCGGCCTTGTTCCCGCTCGATGGTCTCCGCGATGCGGCGATTTTGCTCGTCCGTCATGAACTCGATGCTCAGCGCGTCATGCATTCAATAGTGTAGACGAAATGGTGGTCCGAATATTGTAAGGTGTTTGCGCCGTGGGTTGTTTAGGGGGGCATCTTATGGCTTCCTTGCCTGCGCTTCTCTACCTTGAGCGCCATGGATATGTATAGTATGAAGTGCTAGGTAACAAGATATATCGTTAATAGATAACAATGCAATGTGAGGTAATGGGCCGCCATCAAGGCGAAGGCCGTTGGATGGCTTGGCAACAGCGCTTCCCCGGATCACTCGTACCGCAGGGCTTTGACGGGATCAAGTTTGGCGGCGCGCGCCGCGGGATAGAGACCGGAGACCAAACTCACAGCCAGGGAGAAGCCCAGGGCGCCCAGCACCAACCACCAGGGCACGGACCAGAAGGTTTCGGAGGGCAGGTTCTGCCGGTGCAGATATATGTTGGCGCCGGCATTGATGACTTTGCCGATCATCCAACCCAGCGTGACGCCAAGCACCCCGCCAACGATTCCCATGGCGCCGGCTTCAGTGAAAAAGAGCTTTTTCACGTCCGTGTCGCTGGCCCCCAACGCTTTGAGGATGCCGATTTCGCGCCGACGCTCGAGGATGGCCATCACCAGAGTGTTGATGATGCCGAGTGAGGCCACCGCCAACGCCAGGCTGCCGAAGATGGCGAGGAAAAGGTCGAGCACGGTGAAGAATCTTTGCAAGTCGCGCGAGGCATCGAGGACGGAAAAGGCGTTGAAGCCCATGCGGTGGATGGAGCCCTCGACTCCCGGCACGTCGCGGGAATTTCGCACGCGCACACTCAACGCCGTATAGGAACGGTCGGCAAGCCCGCTGCCCTCGCGCAGGTCGGAGGGAGTCATGATCTGAAGCCCCTGGGCAAAATCCAGCGGGATAAACACCCGCGCGCGCCCTACCCCTCGCAGCGTGTCGGGTTCGTCGGCAACGATGCCGACAATGCGCAGGCTCCGGGTTTGCGGTACGACGGAGAAAGCGGCGAGCGGGGTGTTCACTCCGGCGTCCGCGCCATTGGCGGGAGCAGCCGCCGCAGGTGCCTGGGAAGCCCGTGGCGGCGTGGGGGAAGATCCTGGTGTTCCTGCCTTGCCGCTGGAAGGGTTGGCGGCGGGCACGCGCTCCGCGTAATACATTACCAGTTCCTTGCCGAGAAGCGGCTGGAGAGCGGGCAAAGCTTCGCCGGCACTCGAGGCCTCATCGCTGCCGGGCGCGCGGCCCAGCAATTCTTCCGCGAAGCGTCTCTGCACAATCGCTTCGGCGGCGTTGCGGGAGGAGAAAAAGCTCCCCTGGATATTTTCAAATGCCTCGCGGTCGTGCGCCGACAGGGGGAGGGCAGCCACCATGGCGCGATGGGGTTTGCCGTCAAAGCGCATCTGCGTCATCATGCGCAGGTCGGGCACGGCTTCCAGCACGCCGGGCAGGCTGGAAATTTCGCGCCGCGCGGTCTCATCCAGAGCGCGGTTGTTCTCCGCCGTGGCAGCGCCGCGGGCGCGGGCTCCGAACCCGCCAAAATCGCCGCGGGAGACGATCACGGTGTCAAACAACCCTGTCCTTTCCAGCCGCCGCGTGGCCAACTGCTGCAAGCCCACGCCGAGTGAAAGCATCGCGACCAGCGACGCCACTCCGACGGCGATTCCGAGCGTGGTCAGGGAATTGCGCAGCACCGATTCCCGCAGGTTGCGCGCGGCGAGCTCCAGCAAGTCGGGTGTCTTCATGGGCGCACCGCACTTTCGCCGGGGAAGGGAAGGATCGGCTGGTCCTCCACCAGCTTGCCGTCAGCGAGGAAGAGCAATCGGCGCGCATAGCGTTCCGCCAGCGCGCGCTCATGCGTGACCAGCAGGACCGTCATGCCCAAGCGCCGGTTGCAGTCGCGAATGAGTTCCATGATTTCCATTCCCGTGTGGCTGTCGAGGTTTCCCGTGGGCTCGTCGGCCAGGAGGATGCGCGGAGAATTCACCAGCGCCCGCGCCAACGCGACGCGCTGTTGCTCGCCGCCGGAAAGCTCCCCCGGCCGATGCGCGAGCCGTGGGCTTAATCCCACGCGATCGAGAGCTTCCCCGACGCGGCCGGCCCGGTCGCGGCGCTCTGTTTCCGCCAATCGCAGGGGCAGTTCCACGTTCTCCGCCACGGTCATGCTGGGCACCAGATTGAAAGCTTGAAAAACAATTCCCACGCTGTGCCGCCGGTAGCGCGCCAGCTCTTCGCTCGACAACTCGGACAGGCTGCGACCGTCTACCTGTACGTCGCCGGAGGTGGGCCGGTCCAGGCCCGCAATCAGGTTCAAGAGCGAGGATTTTCCCGAGCCCGAACTTCCCAGCAGGGCAATGAATTCCCCCCCTTGCGCAGAAAAGGAGATGCCATCCACGGCGCGAATGACAGACGTGCCCAGGGTGTAGTGGCGGCAAATCTCCACGGTGCGGATCGTGCCTGGCGCGTTGTGGGTTGTCGTGGTCATGCTCATGCTTATCCGGGGCCGTTGGGGTAGGCCGGAAGGTCGGGCGGGCGTGTGGGCAGGTGTTTCGGGTGCTCTTTGATCGCCTGCATCACCACCTCGATGGCCCTTTCCAGTTGCGGGTCCTGGCCCTTCATGACCAGGTCGGGCGTGTTATCTACTTCCATATCAGGCTCGACGCCGTGGTTTTCGATGACCCACTCGCCGTTCAGCCCGTAGACGGAGAATTCCGGCCGGGTAACGTAGCCGCCGTCGAGCAAGGGAATGTAGCCGCGAATGCCGCGGACGCCTCCCCAGGTGCGCATGCCGATGAGCGGACCCAGGTGATACTTCTTGAAGTAATAACTGAAAATGTCGCCGTCGGAAGCGGCGTAGGCGTTGGTGACGCAGACCATGGAGCCGTTAAAGACCACGTCGGGGGTGGTGCCGCTGGCGAAGTTGCGGGCCGAGTCCATGCCCGCCAGGATGCGGCGCAGGCGCTCGAAAATGAGCTGGTCCACAAAACCGCCGCCGTTGTAACGAACGTCGATAATCAGCCCTTCCTTGCGAATCTGCGGGAAGAATTGCTTGACGAAGGCGTTCAGGCCGCCCCCTCCCATGTCGGGAATGTAGAGGTACCCAACGCGCCCGCCGGTGGCCTGGTCAACCTTGCGGCGATTGGTGTTGACCATATCGAGCTGGCGCAATCCGTATTCGCTGGAGATGGGTTTTACCACCACGTTCCGCGCGCCGGTGGCCGAAGGCTGGGAGTTTACGGTGAGCGTCACGTTCTGCTCGGCGGTGTTGACGAACAGTTCGCTGGGCGCCTGCGGCGCTTTGAGGTCGTGCCCATTCACGGCGATCAGGTAATCGCCTTCCTTCACCACCACGCCGGGTTCGGTGAGCGGAGAGCGCAGGCCGGGGTCCCAGTTCTCTCCCGCGTAGATTTTCTTAAAGCGGTAAAGGCCGCTGGCCGCGTCGCGCTCAAAGTCCACGCCCAGCAGGCCGAGGTTGACCGGGTGCAGGTTAGGATAATCGCCGCCGCCGGTGTAGGTGTGGGAGTTGGAAAGCTCGCCGATCATTTCCCCCAGCAAGTAGGTGAGGTCGTAGCGGTCCGCCACATAAGGGAGCAGGACGGCGTAACGATCGCGTTCCTTGGGCCAATCGACTCCGTTCATCGAAGCTTCGAAGAAAAAGTCGCGCTCCTGCCGCCACGCTTCATTGAACATCTGTTTCCATTCGGCGCGCGGGTCGATCCGCATATCCAGGGAAGAGAGATTCAGAGCGCCGTCGCCCACGTGGTGGGGAGAGGCGGAGGGCTTGGCGTCGATGATTCCGAAGGTTCGGCTGCGGGGTCCGGGATCTTCGTCGGCATCTTCATCGCCGCCCGCGTGCGACCCAGCGTAGAGCAACTTGGAGCCGTCAAAAGAGAGTGCGAAGGAGGATGCGCCGGCCAGGAGCACGTTATCTTTGCGCTCTTTCATGTCGTAAACGTGGATGGCGGGCTGCTCGCCTGGCAAGGGTCCGGAAAGCCCGGGAACGGGAGCGGTGGAGTAGTAAACGCCATCCTTGCCCGCTTGCAGCCTCGCGATGTTGGCGGGTGGGATGGGCAAGGCCGCCACACGATTCTCAAGGCCGGCCAAATCGATGCGGAAATTCTTGACAACGTCTTCTGCCGCTTTCTTGTCCTTCTCGCCGGGTTTGCCTTGGTCCTTATCCGCGGGCTCATCCGGTTTCTTCCCGGCCTCATCACTTTGGGGCGCGAACGGAGAAGGCAGGTCCGCGCGCAACGTGAGCAGGTAAACGCGCGTGGCTTTGGGATTCGAAAACTCGAAATCGTAAACGCCCAGCACCTCGTTGTAGTCGCGCTGGGAAAGGAAGAAGAGGTACTTGCCCCCGGGGTCAAAGGCGGGAGCGTTGTTGTTGGTGAAACTCGTGGTAACGGGAGTGATTTTCTTGTCGGCGAGCGAATAGAGGTTGATCGTATTGTTGTTGTTCACCTCCTGCTTGGCATATGCCACCCACTTGCTGTCCGGGGACCAGACATACTCGGTGATGTCGAAGTACTTGCCCTGGTCAATCAGCACCGGAGTCTTTTGTTCAATATCGACATAGAACAGGTGCAGGTCCTTGTCCGCAAAGAGCAGTTTCTTGCTGTCGGGCGACCAGATGGGCGGCATGCGGAACATCTTGCCGTCGGTGGTGATGCGCGTCTCCTTGCCCATGCCCTCTTGCGGCGTAATGTAGATCTCGTCTTCGCCGCTGCGATCGGAAAGGTAAGCGATCCATTTGCCGTCGGGCGACCACGCGGCATACTTCTCGCGGATTCCCGGAGTTTGCGTGAGATTGCGGATGCTGCCTTCCTTGGCGGGTACGGTGAAGATATCGCCGCGCGCGGTCAAGACGGCGCGGTTACCTTCCGGGGAAATCTCGAAATCCGTCACATAGCGGGCGACATTGGACCAGTGCGGGCGCGCCAGGTCGCGGTCGCCCGGCAGATAGACTGTGAGCTTCTTAGCCTTCTGGGATTTCAGGTCGAAGGTGTAAAGATAGCCGCCGTTCGAAAACACGATGGAGTCAGGCCCGAGGCTGGGCCAGTCCACGTCGTAGTCCTTGAAGTCGGTGAGTTGTTTCGTCTGTTGGGTCTTCAGGCTGTAACTGTAGATGTTGATACGGTGCTCGGGGCCGCGGTCAGAGCCGAAGTAAATCGTGTCACCGTGCCACATCGGGTAGGTGTCGGTGCCGGGGTAATCCGTGATGCGCTCGTAGGTGTTGTTCTTGAAATCGTAAATGGCGATGTCCTGAGCCATGCCGCCGGTGTAACGCTTCCAGGTGCGAAAATTGCGGAAGATGCGGTTATAGGCAATCTTGGCGCCGTCGGGTGAAAAGGACGTGAGGCCCCCCTTGTCGATGGGCAGCCGCACCGGCAGGCCTCCGTCAATGCTTACGGTGAACAGGCGCCCAAACCAGTCGTTGAACGTATCGCGACGCGAGAGGTACAGAATGCGCTGGCTGTCAGGAAGCCAGGTGATGACTTGATTGTTCGGCCCCATGCGTTCCGGCATCGTGGCGACATCAGTCTCGAAGGTCAGTTGCTTAGGCTCGCCGCCGTCAGCGGGCATCACGTAGATATTGAAGTTGCCGTCGTATTGCCCCGTGAAAGCGATCCACTTGCCGTCGGGGGAAAATTTGGGAAAAAGTTCCAGCCCGGGGTCCGTGGTGATGCGCCGCGCCTCGCCTCCGGAGGAAGAAACCAGCCAAAGATCACCGGCGTAGCTGAAAACAATCCTGTCCTTGTAAATGTCGGGAAACCGCATCAATCGGCCTTCCGGCATCTCCGCGAAAGTCGCCAAGGGCGCACCCAGGAATATCACGATGACGAGCAAGCGGCAAACACGAGCCATGAATTCTCCCTTCGACTTGCGACGAGCGGCGCCTTGGACGATATGACGTATGCGACGGGTCGATATTGTAGCAGCAGAGAAGCGCTAATGGCGATTTCCCATTGGGCGCAACGGGTCCCCTCTGTCTCTATCTTCTTTCCTTTCAATAACTCATCGTTAAAACACGATAACTCGTTTGTTTTCATCAACTCATCCAGACCGATTTTTTTGTCCCTTTGTTTTCAACAACTCATCCAGGGGACTCTTCATTTTTAACATCTTTTGGGATTGGTGGTTTTTCAGAGTGCGTTGGTGAGTTTGGGAAATTCCTACGGGGGCCGTGCTGCGCCGGACTTTCATCGCGAATCTAGCCTATAGCCATTGGCTCCTGCTGTCAAGAGACAAATTGTCCGCCGCCCGCACCGCTGGGCTGCCTGCCGCTTTTGCAGTGAAAGGGCGTGCAGGCGGTTAGGCAAGCCTCGCTGTGGCTTCATTTGGAGGTGGCACGGGCGTCCGAAGCTGTGAAAAAATCAATTTTGGGCCTGTTATCCACGATGTAACTCATTGAAAATGCATGATGCCAAAATTTGAAAATCCGATTTTTTCACGGCTTCTCCCGCTCGTGAACGGTCACGGCCAAGATGGCCGTGCCACAGCAAATGACACCACTACGCAAGCCTCGGTAGTGCTGCTTACCCTTAAGATTTCGTGGTAATCTGATTCCAGCAGGATGTTTCTTATGGCCACCAAAACCTTACTGACCATTGAACAATACAGCGCCCTGGATGAACCCGTGGGCGTGAGGTACGAACTTGATCGAGGAGATCTCATCGTGACTCCTTCCCCCGTGCCCATGCACAATATTATCTGCGGTGAGCTACACGGCCGCCTGAACGCGTGGGCAAAGGAAAACAACCTCGGGCAAGTTCTTTACGCGGTCGATGTAAGGCTTGGCGAGGACACGGTTCGCAGACCTGATCTGATGTTCTTCGGTCGCGAGCGGATTAAAGATATCGATCTTGACTACGTGCCCCTGCCGATTGTTCCCGATCTGGTCATTGAGGTCGTTTCCAAGAGCGACCATCCTGACGACCTGATGCTCAAAGTTCGCCAGTACCTGCAAGCAGGCGTCCGGGCCGTTTGGCTTCTGTATCGAAAGACGCGCGAGGCGCACCGCTATGTTCCCGAAGCTCTACAGCCCAGCGTTGTAAATGCCGAACGAGGGGGCAAGTTCGAAGAACCTGAACTGCTTCCGGGATTTTCCCTGTTGTTGTCTGAAATCCTCCACTGACGTCCCTCTGCCGGAGTTTCCGTAACTGTTACGCAGGCTTGAGCGGGTTGACGACACGCACGCCACGATAATTCTGGCCGTCTGATAAGTCCTCCGAGTACAGCACGGTGGCTCCAGAGGTCTCCGCCGCTTGAACCAAGAGTGCGTCCCAGAAGGAAATCCGGTATCGCCCTTCAATTTCCAAGGCTTCAAGAACGGACTCTCCGGTGTTCGTCACCACGTTCCAAGCCAGGTAATCGGCGACAATTTTGCGCGCGGTTTCAATGTCGACAGGCCGCGCTGCTTTTCGCCGCAGGTTGACGCAGAGCTCCTGAAGCACCTGCGTATTAATCACGCCGGATCGCTCCCGCCAAAGCTTCTCGACAAGTGACTTCGCCCGGTCGTGCTTCACGCCGGCGGCAGAGTCATGTGCATACACCAGAATGTTCGTATCGACAAAGAATCTATCGCTCATGGAGTTCGTCTCGCGACCTAGGAGGCGTCCACCCAAGGTCGAGCCCTGCCCGGAGCCGCGCGAGCGCCCTGCGCCGGGCCCTCTCGAACGCCTTCCGATCGCGCACCAGGCCCTCAAGCCGGTCCGTAAGAAGAGCACTGACCGAACGTCCCTCCTCGGCCGCGAGCACGCGAGCTTCCCGGAGTAGATCAGAGTCAACTTTCAGGGTTATGTTGGTCTTCATTACCTGTTCCTTCATCGAGCACGTAAGGCACGTACAGCACGATTCTACGTGCAGGGCGGCCTTGGGTCAAGGCCACGAAACAATTGGAAGTGCCCTAATTTGAATGTCGCGCCGCCGTCCTGGCGGCTCTGTGCCGGCTGGAAGCCACCGCAGCCGAAAATAGGACACTACAATTCACGCGATGGCGCCGCTAACTTTGAACACGATGGCGTAGTCGCAAGGCCTCTGTGCGGGCATCATCACCTTCAGACCCGTGCTGTCCTGCGACCAATCGAGCTTGCCGTCGAAGCCCAGGAGTTCGACATTCTGGATTTTGCCGACGCGCAGCGCCGTGTTGGTGGCCAAAGGCCGAATGACGGCTTGGTATTCCGGTACGCCCATCACGAAGGCATAAAGGGTGTCGCCCTTGGTGGTAAAGCGGACGTCCGCCGCCGTCAGATCCTTCCGTTTCTCTTCATTAAACGACGCGTCATTCGCGGCCGCGCCCAGCGCCGGCCCCTCGCCAAAAATCTTCCAGGGTCGCGAGCGGTGGATGGCGTCGCTGTTGACGCTCATCCACTTGGTGATCTCCGCGAGGACATTCAATTCTTCTACATCCAAAGTTCCGCGGGCGGGCAGGGGAAAATTCAGCATCAGGTTGCCGTTGCGGCTGACGATGTCGGCCAGCATGTCGATGATCGTCTTGGGCGTCTTGTACTTCTGTCCGCGCTTGTAGTGCCAATCGCCGATACAGGTGTCCGTCTGCCAGGGGCGTGGCCAGATGTCGTTCACGATGCCGCGCTCGACGTCGAGCACCCCGGCGCCCTGCTCGGTGTCTCCCGGGCGCTTGGTGGTGTATATCGCCTCGGGTTTGCCGCCATTTTTCTTGGCACTCAGGTTGTAGAGGTGCGCGACAAGGCTCAGACCGTATTCCTCAAAGGGAAGGGGACCGTCGGTGTAGAGCAAATCCGGTTGGTACTTGTCCACGAGGTCCTTGATGCGCAGGAACCAATGGCGTTTCCACCACAAGGGGATGCCGGTTTCGTCCCAGTCCAGGTTCTCTCCCCAAACCTGGTCGGAATCGACATACAAGCTGGAGTTGCCGGGATCGGCCCCGTCGTAAGGCACTCCGGCGTAAGGACCTGTTTTATCATGCCCGTGATTCACCGAAAACCACTTGTAGGTAATCCACAGATGGTCGCTTGCGGCAAACTTCAGTCCGGCGTCGCGCGCCGCGCGGGCCCACATGCCGATGATATCTTTCTTCGGCCCCTTATTGGCGGCATTCCAGGGCTGATAAGTGGAATTCCACATGTCAAAGTTATCGTGATGCACGCCCATGCTCATGAAGTATTTTGCGCCTGCCTTTTTGTACAAGCCGATAAGATAGGCGGGGTCGAACTGCTCGGCTTTCCAGAATGGGATCGTGTCTTTGTAGCCGAACTTGGAGGGGTGGCCATAAGTTTCGCAATGATAGATGTTCTGCTCTGACCCTTGCATGTACATATTCCGGGCATACCAATCTCCCGCTTCGATCGCGGATTGCGGACCCCAGTGCGCCCAGATGCCGAACTTAGCGTCGCGGAACCATTCGGGGATTTCGTACTTGCTCAGGGACGCCCGCGTTCCTTCAAAAGGCCCGCGTTCGATCTCGATTCCGGGGGATGATTCGTGTTGCGCAGCCCCCAGCTTCATCGCCGGAAGCGCTCCCGCGATCAGTTTGCAAGCGGTTCGTCTGGTCATATTCATCGACATGGTATTGCCTCCCTCCTGGGATGTTGTCCAAATTGCAATCTGGCTAGTCCATGCGCGTGCAACCTTATCACGACGTAAGAAGGCGGCGCAATTGGGTCGTGTCCAAGGAACGAGGGCGGGGAAGGGGTCATGCCCCTCCCGCGTGCGGGTCGAGGGAGCGAGGATTCTCCCTCGCGCCAGCCGGAGTGGCCAGTCGTGCTACCCTTGCGGTTCTAAAGCTTGGTGAGAAAATCGGTCTCGGGGCGAGCAGATGTCTGTATGCCCCGTTGGATTCAACCGCGACTCAGCGACCCAAAAGCCGGACAATCGTAAAGCGTGACCAGACAAAATTACCGTAGCTTGGCGGACTCAGCCCTGAAATGCCTTAAATTGTGGTAGAATTTGGGTATAGGGCTCGCGAGGGCAGAGCCGCCCCCAAAACCCGTAGATTATTAAAAAAAATTAAAAATGTCTTGACAACGAGCAATAGTGACCATATAGTTGGTGGAAGAAAGTGGTCAGAAATGGAATTTCTTGTAGATTAGAGGGTGTTTTGGGGTTGCAAGTGGTTCGGGAGCAGGTCGTATGTTTCGCGGGAATAATCCAGCGTCGGTTGACGATAAGGGCCGGTTAAAGATCCCGACCGCCTTCAAGGCCCTTCTGGATGAGAAGTATGGACAGGATTTCTTTGTGACCAGCCTGGACGGCAAAGCGGTGCGGATTTACCCCCTTCCCGTATGGATCAAGATCGAAGAGAAGCTAGCTACCTTGCCTTCGATGAACAAAGCCAAGAAGGACTTCTTGGATCGCGCCAACTATTGGGGGCAGACGGCCCGCGCCGACGGGCAGGGCCGCGTTCTGATCCCCGCGCTTCTGCGCGAGTCAGCCGGGATGCAGGGGGAAGTGGCGGTGATCGGCCACCTCGAAGAGTACTTGGAAGTCTGGAGCCTGGAACGCCTCCGCGAGCCCATGTCCCAGCCGTTCCCCGATGAGTCGATGGACACGCTGGGCGGATTGGGAATTTGAGGCTGGGGAAATCTGGTTTGACCCACGGTGATGAATGACGAGCAAGGCGGGAACACAATACTTCCGGGTGCAGCCGAGCCTTTGCGCCCTCTCCATGTCCCGGTGCTCGTCCGTGAAACCCTCGACTTTCTCAACCTCCGGCCGGAAGGAATTTACATCGATGCAACGCTGGGGGCCGGCGGGCACGCGCAAGAGATCTTGAAACGTCTGGGAACGGGCAGGCTCTTGGGCCTGGATCGCGACTCCCGGGCGCTGGAAGCGGCCCGCGCTAGATTGGCGGGATTTGGGGAAAAGCTGATCATGGAGCAAGGGAATTTCGCGCAAATCGACGCGTTGCACGCCGCCAGCGGATTGCCGCTGGTGGATGGAGTTGTGGCCGACCTCGGTTTGAGCTCGATGCAGCTTGACGACGCTTCCCGCGGATTCAGTTTCAATCTGCCGGGTCCTCTCGACATGCGAATGGACCCCCGCTCCGAAACCACGGCCGCTGACCTGGTGAACCACGCCGATGAGCGGGAGCTGGCAGACATCTTTTTCAAGTTGGGGGAAGAGCGCCACTCGCGCCGAATTGCGCGAGCCATTGTGAAGGCCCGTCCGTATCGACTAACCACCGAACTGGCGCAGGTGGTGACGCGAGCGATCCCCTCCCGGGCGGGCCTCCACCAAATTCGTCCGGCGACGCGCAGCTTTATGGCTCTCCGCCTGGCGGTGAATGCGGAGCTGGAAAATCTGGAGCGGTTTCTCGACAGGATCCTGATGGTCCTCCGGCCTGGGGGGCGGGTGGTGATCCTGAGTTTTCACTCGCTGGAAGACCGCCGGGTCAAGCAGGCTTTCCGGTGCTGGCAGGGCGAAGGCCGGGCGAGCATCCTGACGCGCAAAGTGGTTCGTCCGGGCGATGAAGAAGTGCAAGTCAATCCGCGCGCGCGCAGCGCCAAGCTGCGGGCGGCAGAAAAAAGCAGGGGCTAGGCGCTGAAAGTAGGGGCTAGGTACTAGGGGTTAGGTTCTGGGGAAAAGCCAAAAAACGCCCCAGTTCTCCGCCCCCAGAACCCAGGCCCCAGCCCCCAGAACCCAAAATGGCAACCGCAGCAATTACCTTACCGAAGACCAGACGGCGTCCGAGGAGCGCTCCGGCCGCGGGGCGGGCGACTTTCCCGGATTTTTACTTTGTGAAGCACATCGACAACTCCCGCCTGGTGCGGGAAGTTGACGTGGATCGTCGCCGTGAATGTTTCAGTCTCTTGGGATTGGGCGTACTGGTTTTTCTTTTTGTGCTCCTGTTCGCCTGGCAGCATTTCCAGAGCGTGCGGTTCGGTTACCAGATTGAACAGTTCAAGGCCGAGCGCGCGACGCTGGAAGAGCAGAACCATCAGCTCCGGCTGGTGCAGGCGGCGCTTGCCGATCCGGAAAGGATCGACACGCTGGCGCGGACCCAGCTCGGGATGGTCTCGCCCAGCCCGCAACAGGTGATTCGAGTGGGCGGCCCGGAGCCGGCGGCGGACGCCCTGGAAAGTCCGGAGCTTGCACGTAACTTCTCCGTGGGTAGCGGAGATATTCCACACGAGCCATAGCTACGATGGGCCGACGTAAGCCTGATTCTCGCACGGCGAAGCCCGATCGGTCTCGCCTGGAGAGGCGTCGACTGATCGTTGGCGTACTTTGTTTCCTGTGGTTCGGCTGTGTTGCTGCCCGCCTTTACTATTTGCAAATCATCCAATACGTGGAGCTGCTGTCGCGCGCCCAGCGCCAGCAGCAGCGCACCATTGAGGTGGCGCCCCAACGCGGCGCCATCTACGACCGGCAGGTGAATCCCCTGGCGATGAGCCTGGGGGTGGATTCGGTTTTCGCTGTGCCGAGTGAGCTTGCGGAGCCGCAGATGGTGGCTTCCCTGCTGGCACCGGTCCTGGGTGTGGACGCGGACGAACTTCGCGACCGCTTCCAGGCGTCGCATTCCTTCTGCTGGGTCAAGCGCCGCGTCACAACGGAAGAAGCGGCGCGCGTCCGTCAGTTGAATCTGAAGGGTCTTTATTTTCAGCGCGAGACCAAGCGCTTCTACCCCAAAGGAGACCTGGCCGCGCAAGCGATCGGCTACGTCGGCTTGGATGACAAAGGCCTGGGCGGGATCGAATACGCCCTGGACGACGAGATCAAAGGCAAACCCGGCCGCGTGATGCTGGCTTCCGATGCGCGCCGCCGCACCTTTCACAGCACGGAGTGGGCGGGCGTCCCCGGCAAGAACGTCGTGCTGACGCTCGACGAGAAGATCCAGTACATTGCGGAAAAAGCTCTGGCGGAGGAAGTGGCGACCTCGCAGGCTGTGGGCGGTGTGGCGATGGTGCAGAATCCCAACACGGGGGAGATTCTGGCCTTGGCCAATCAACCCACCTTTAATCCCAACAATATTGACGCCAGTTCTATGACGGCGCGGCTGGATCGCGCCGCCGGGTGGATTTATGAGCCGGGTTCGACCTTCAAGGTCGTGACGCTATCGGCGGCATTGGAAGAGAACCTGACCAATCCCCAGGAGGTCATCAATTGCCAGAACGGCAGCATTGTACTGTCGGGGCACACGATTCATGACCACAAGCCCTATGGGGATCTCAGCGTGACCGACGTCTTGGCGAATTCCAGCGACGTGGGCTCCATCAAGCTGGGCCTGCGCCTGGGAGAGGACCGCTTCTACCGGTACATTCAAGCCTACGGCTTCGGGGCCAAGACCGACCTGGAATTGCCCGGCGAAGAGCGCGGTTTGCTACAGCCACCCAGCCACTGGTCGGGAATTTCCATCGGCGAAATTTCTATCGGGCAGGAAATCGGTGTGACCCCTCTCCAGATGATTTCGGTGTACTCGGCAATCGCCAACGGCGGGATTCTTTTTCAACCGCGCATCGTGCACGATGTTTTTCTCGGCGCCCATCACGACGCCCTGGCGCCCGCCACCGGGCGGCGCGTGGTCAGTGCGCACACGGCGGAGATGATGCGCCAAATGCTGGCCGCCGTGGTTGATCACGGCACCGGCAAGCCCGCCCAACTAGGCGGATATACATCCGCCGGCAAGACGGGCACCGCGCAGAAGATCGATGCCAGCCGTACCTATTCAAAATCGAACTATGTGGCTTCATTTATCGGTTTTGCTCCCGCCGCACGGCCAGCGGTGACTATTCTGGTGGTCATCGATTCGCCGGCGGGGGCGCACCACGGGACAGACGTGGCAGCTCCGGTTTTCCGGTCCATCGCAGAGCAGACTCTAGGTTATCTGAACGTTCCTCAGGATAATCCCACCCGGTGGCCTCAGATCGTAACCCCTAAACCCGCGAAGGCTCCTGACCAGAAACAGGAGGACTTCATCGGATTCCTTCCTACGGATCGGGGATCCTATGGAGCTGCCACATCACCCGTTCAGCCCGCATCTTTTTCCCATCGACCTTTGCCCGACGGATCCGCTCCAGCGGGACCCCCGGACGAGGGCGTTGTTTCCAGTACGGTAGTTTTGGGCGATGGCCCGCTGGTGACCGTTCCGGATTTTTCCGGATGGTCGGCTCGCCGCGTGGCCAAGGAGTGTGAAAAGCTTGGCCTGGACCTCAATGCTGTAGGGAGCGGCCTAGCGGTAGAGCAAAACCCTGTTGCGGGTGTGAAAGTGCCTTCGGGCACGCGCATTTGGGTGCGCATGACCAGGTAATCGGATGATCGGGCGATCCGGTTATCCGGTGAACAAGAACAATTCCGGCCGAGTTGGCCCTTTGCTCACCCGATCGCGCGGTCATCGGATCACCCGATAGTCTGGATAGGAAATGAAGTTAGGTGAATTGCTCCGGGAGTTGCCGGTTCTGCACACGGGTGCAAACGGAACGGCGGAGGTTTCTTCTCTGGCTTACAACTCCCGTGAAGTGGGGCCGGGGACACTCTTTTTTGCCATCCAAGGTGAAAAGGCCGACGGCCACGCTTACATTCCCCAGGCGCTGGAGCGGGGGGCCGTGGCTGTGGTTAGTGAGCGCACCGCGCCACCTGAACTGGCTGCGCATTGGATTCAAGTTGCGGCCATTCGCCGCGCCTTGGCCGAGGCGGCCCGCATTATTCTCGGGCATCCGGAAAGGCGCCTCCAACTCATCGGAATCACCGGCACCAATGGCAAGACCACCACGGCCTATTTGGTGGAGAGCGTTCTTAGCTCGGCGGGGATTTTAAGCGGTGTTTTCGGCACGATTGAATACCGCATGGGCGGCAAAACCAAGGTCGCCACCAACACCACGCCGGAATCGCTCGATCTGCTGTCTTACTTTACGGAACTGGTGCATGCGGGGGGCCAGGCGGCGGTGATGGAAGTCTCGTCCCACTCGCTTGCTCAGGAGCGCGTTTGGGGATTTCATTTCGCCGTCGCCGTGTTCACCAACCTGACGCAGGACCATTTGGATTATCACAAGGATTTTGAGCACTACTTTCAAGCCAAACGCCGCCTATTTGAGGGGCTGGGCGCTCCCCCACCGGATTGGGCGGTGGTCAACACCGATGATGCGTGGGGCGCGCGCCTCATGGAGTTGCCGTATCCGAACCGTCTTACGTATGGCCTGACCGGGGACGCCCAAGTGACGCCCAAGCAAGTCGCCTCCCGTCCAACGGGAACGGATGCCGTCATCCAGACCCCGGCGGGAAAGCTGCAAATTGTTTCTCCGTTGTTGGGGCGCGCGAATCTGGCGAACATTCTTGCCGCAATTGCCACGGGGGTGGCCATGGGGATTGCCAGCAACAAGATTGAGGAAGGCATCGCCAAGCTTAAGGCGGTGCCGGGACGCTTCGAGCGCATCGACGAGGGGCAACCTTTCCTGGTGGTCGTGGATTATGCCCACACCGATGACGCCCTGAAGAACGTCCTTAAGACGGCGCGCGAACTCACCCGCGATCGCCTGATTGTTCTTTTCGGTTGCGGGGGCGAACGCGACCGGACGAAGCGTCCACGCATGGGCGAAGCCGCCGGCGCGCTGGCGGATTTCGTGGTGCTGACCTCTGATAATCCCCGCAGCGAAGACCCGCTGCTGATTATGGCAGATGCCTTGGTGGGGTTGCAGCGTACGGGCACGCCTTACATCGCAGAAGTTGATCGCGGAAGTGCGGTGCGCAAAGCGCTGGAGGAGGCGCGCGAGGGCGACGTGGTGCTCCTGGCGGGCAAAGGTCACGAGACCTATCAAATCCTCAAGGACCGCAAGGTTGACTTTGACGACCGGGACGTGGCTCGCAAGGTTCTTGCCGAGATGGGATACAGCAGGTAATTGACGATTGTCGATGGTCGATTGACGATTTTCGAAATGGGTCGCCGCGGTCAACACTGTTCTGACCGGTGGGTTCTTTCCCGAGCGGTGGAAGTATAACCCGAGTTGATGATCGACTATTGACGATTATGGATTTTCGAACGGTGCCCCGGCAGGCGGCTCTTCAATCGTCAATCGGCCATCGAAAATCGACCATGAATTTAACGATGGGCGAGGTAGCGGCAGTCTTAGGAGCGTCCTCCGGCGTTGCGGATCGCCTCGTCGAGGGTTACTCGATTGATTCGCGCTCGATTTTGCCCGGTCAGCTCTTCTTCGCCATCCGCGGACCGCGGTTTGACGGGCACCAGTTTGTAGCACAGGCGTTGGAGGGCGGCGCCGCCGGTGCGGTGGTGGAGGAAAACTTCTACGCCAGCGCTCCAGTGGAATGGCGCCCGCAACTGATTACCGTTGTGGACACGCACGGGGCACTTCAAAGGCTTGCCCGCGATGTTCGCCGCAAATGGGGCAAACGGCTTTTCGCGGTCACGGGCAGCACCGGGAAGAGCACTACGAAGGAAATGATCGCGGCCATTCTCAGCCGGCGCTTTCGCGTCCTACGTTCTCCGGGTAACTTGAATAATGACTTTGGACTGCCCTTGGCGTTGCTGGGGTTGGAACCTGAGCATGAAGTGGCGGTGATGGAATTAGCGATGTCCGCCGCCGGCGAAATCGGCCGCTTGGCGAGGCTGGCTGAGCCTGATGTCGGTGTCATCACCAACGTCGCCCCCGCGCACTTGCAGTTTTTCGATTCCGTCGATGCGATCGCTCTGGCCAAGCGCGAGCTCATCGATTATCTCGCTACGACAGGCCCCGACGTTGTCGCCGTCTTGAACGAGGATGATGAGCGCGTACGGAAGTTTGCCGAGGGTTTTCCGGGGCGTGTATTGACATTCGGGTTCTCAGAGAAGGCGGCCTTCCGCGCCGCCGACGTTCAGCCGGCTGTGGGCATCGGGAGCGCCTTCCGCGTGATTGCTCCCGAATGGGAGTCTGAGTTCACGCTGCCTTTGCCGGGCCGCCACAATATTCAAAATGCCCTGGCGGCGATTGCGGCGGCAGGCGTCTGCGCAGTTCCACCGGAGGAGACGCGCCAGGCGCTGGCGGAGTTTCAAAATTTACATCAGCGGAGTGAAATTCTTACACTCCCGCGTGGGATTACAATCATCAATGATTGCTATAACTCGAATCCCCTGGCCATGGAGCGCATGCTTGAGGCGCTTGCCGTCTGGCCGGGGGCGCGCCGACGCATCGTGGTGGCGGGTGAGATGTTGGAGTTGGGGCCCACGTCGCCGGAGTTGCACCGGGGCGTGGGCCGCATCTGTGCGCAGAGCGGCGTGTCGTGGTTGATCGCTGTACGAGGAGACGCACGGTTCTTCGTGGAGGGGGCCGTCGAGGAGGGGATTCCCTCCTCGCACGGGAAATATTTCCCCGACGCCAAATTGGCAGGCGAGTTCTGCCAGACCTTGATCGCGCCCGATGATGTTATCTTGGTGAAGGGCTCGCGCGCGGTGCATTTGGAGACGGTCATTGAAATGCTCAAAAGGCAGAATCCAGGAGTCAGGAGTCAGGAGCCAGAAGGCAGAAATCAGAATCCAGCAGTCAGGAGTCAGGAGTCAGAAGGCGGGTCGCAATAGGCAGAATTCAGAAAGCGCAGGTAAGCAGTTCTATTCTGGCTCCTGGCTCCTGACTCCTGACTCCTGACTCCTTGCCACCGCGCCCCTAAGCGTGCAAGAAGAATTCTTATGTTCTACTACCTCTATCTCAAACTCCACCAAGACTTCCACGTCTTCAACCTATTTCACTACATTACCTTTCGGACTGCATTCGCCAGCCTGACCGCGTTGTTTCTCTCCATGGTTTTGGGTCCGTGGTTGATAGGGAAGCTCAAGGAATTCCAGATTGGCCAATACATCCGTGAAGACGGGCCGAAAGCGCATCAAGCCAAGGCCGGAACACCCACCATGGGCGGCGTCCTGATCCTTCTCTGCATTGTTGTTCCTACGCTGCTCTGGGCGGACCTCAGCAACACCTTTGTGTGGCTCACCCTCGGCACGACATTGGCATTTGGCGGTATCGGCTTTTGGGACGATTTCCAGAAAGTCCGGCACCAACAGAACAGGGGGCTGACGGGGCGGGGAAAGTTTTTGCTCCAGATTCTGGTGAGTTTTGTCTTCGGCGTCATTCTGGTTTTCTTGTCCGCGCGCGGGCAATACTCGACCACTCTCACCTTCCCCTTCTTCAAGCGTATCCACCCGACCTTTCTAATTACGCGCTTTCTCGGGAACAGTTGGACATACCCCTTAGCGTTTCTGCCCTTTTTGCTCTTTGTCATTCTGGTCCTGGTGGGCTCCTCCAACGCCGTCAATCTTACGGACGGGCTGGATGGCCTGGCGATTGGGTGTCTGCTGATTTCAGCGTCGGCTTTGACCGTACTGACCTATGTCGCAGGACACGCGGTGTTTTCTGAATATCTCGACCTGGAACATCTGCCGCGCGTCGGGGAACTGACAATTTTCTGCGGATCGATGGTGGGTTCGAGCCTGGGTTTCCTTTGGTACAACGCCTACCCGGCGGAGATATTTATGGGCGATGTGGGCTCGCTGGCCTTGGGGGGAGCAATGGGCACCGTCGCGGTGCTGATCAAACAGGAATTGCTGCTGCCTTTTATCGGGGGGCTCTTCGTAGTTGAGGCCCTTTCCGTCATCCTTCAAGTCGCTTCGTTTCAATCGCGCGGCAAGCGCATCTTTCGCATGGCGCCGCTGCATCATCACTTTGAGCTGTCCGGTTGGAAGGAATCGAAAATCATCGTGCGCTTTTGGATTGCCGCGCTGATATTCGCGCTTTTTGCTTTGACGACGTTGAAGTTGAGGTAAGTTAAGGGAAGTGGCTAGTGAATAGTGGATAGTGGGCGGTAATTAGTGGCGAGTGGTGAGTACCAGCCACTAAAAACTCAACGCTAATCACTGAATTTATGGCCGCTGGCCACTAACCACTAGCCACTAACCACTGAATTTATGGACGTCCAAAACAAACGCGTGCTGGTCGTGGGGTTGGCCCGAAGTGGGCTTTCGGTGGCTCACGCTCTGGCGCGCCGGGGCGCCGTGGTGACGGTGACCGATAGCAAGCCTCCCGCGGAATTTCGGGACGTTCTGCCGCCGCTCCTCAAGGATAAAGTCGGGCTGGAACTCGGCTCGCAGCGGGCGGAAACATTCCTCCGGCACCAGGTGATCGTGATCAGTCCGGGCGTGCCATGGGACCTGCCGCAGCTTCAAGCGGCGCGGGACAAGGGGATTCCCATTTATCCGGAAGTCGAGGCCGCCAGTTGGTTTCTCGAGGGGACGCTGGTAGGTATTACCGGATCGAACGGCAAGACCACCACCACCGCGCTGCTCGGCGACATGCTTGAGGCATCAGGGTTCCCGACCTTCGTGGGCGGCAACATTGGTAACGCTCTGAGTTCGGCGGTGGACCACGCCCAGCCCGGCACTAAGTTTGTCACTGAGTTGAGCAGCTTTCAATTGGAAGGCATTCATGAATTCCGGCCGCACGTAGCGGTCATGCTCAACCTTTCGCCCAATCACCTTGACCGGCACCCGAATCTGGAAGCCTATTCGCAGGCCAAGCGTCAGATTTTCCGGAACCAGCAGGACCAGGATTATGCCGTCCTGAATGCCGATGATGCCTGGGTTGCCGGACTTCAGGCAACGGTCTCCAGCCGCCCCGTGTTTTTCAGCCGCCGCCGTGAACTCCCGAACGGAGTTTTCGTGTCCGGGGGCAAGATCTACTATCGTGTGCGGCACCTGGAGCGCGTGCTGTTTGAAACTCGGGACGTGACCTTGCGGGGTGATTTCAACTTGGAGGACGTGCTGGCGGCCACCACCGCGGCGTGCGTGCTGGGCGCGGATTTTGCCGCGATACGCAAAGCCGTGCGGGCGTTCCAGGCCGTCGAGCATCGTCTGGAGTTTGTCCGGGAAATCCAGGGGGTGGATTTCTATAACAATTCCAAGGCCACCAGCGTTGACGCGACGGCGAAATCACTCGAAGCCTTTGAGCGCGGCGTCCATCTGATTATGGGTGGCAAGGACAAAGGCGCGCCGTACACGCCGCTCCTCTCGCTGATCAAGGACCGCGTGCGCGAGGTCTTGCTGATTGGAGCCGCCGCCCCGGTGATTGCCCAACAGCTCGCCGGGTCGACGGAACTGGTCCAGGCAGGAGATCTCGCCACCGCCGTGTACGAGGCCTTCGCCAGGTCGCAACCGGGCGACACCGTACTCCTGGCGCCGGCCTGCTCGAGTTTCGACCAGTTCAAGGATTACGAAGAGCGCGGCCGTGTGTTTAAAGAGCTGGTTAAGCGGCTTGCGAACGACGTGTCGGGGGGAAGGGTGGCTCGCATTGGACCTGCGCAGGCGGTAAAGAATGGGTCAGAAGTAAGGCGTCAGGAGCCAGGAGCCAGGAGCCGGGAGGAAGAACCCGCCGCCGAGCACCTCCAAAACAACGAGGCGACCCGAGACACTGTAACTCCCCTCCTTAATAAGGAGAGGTGCCCTGAGGGCGGGGTGGTGGAATCCACGCACACCCGCGAGGCGTCCAAGTCAGCGCCTTCCCCGGCAAGCCCTCCGCACCATATCGAGTTGAGGTATGTCTTCGAGGTGGACGCCGTAGAAATGCCGGAATCGGAATCGCAGGTCGTGCCCGAGGACGAACCTGTGGTCCCCATTTCCGCAAGCAATTTGGAGACTTGCGACGAGGAAGCGTTGCCTTATGAGGCGCGCCCGGCGGGAGGGAAGTCCGAGGTCCGGAGTACGGAGTCCGATCCGCCGCCAGCTTCCCGACAGACGCGGCTTCCGGGGGTGGAATGATTGTTGATTGACGATTGACCCAAGGGGGATTCTGGTTTTCCGGTAAATGCTTTAGTGAACATGGACAACTGACGACCAACGACTTTCAATCGAAAATCGGCAATCGTCAATCGACAATTACTTATGGCTCGACAACTCCAATCCGACAAGATTCTGTTTGGAGCCGTGGTGGGCCTGGTGTTATTTGGCGCCCTGATGGTCTTCAGCGCCTCAGCGGTTGTGGCCGCGGATAGGTACAACAACGCGGATTATTTCTTGCTCCGGCAACTGGCTTGGGCGGGATGTGGCCTGATCGCCGTAGCCATCCTGATGCATATGGATTACCGGCGCCTGGCAAGCCCCCTGGTGGTTTTTCCCGCGCTGGCGCTCGAGTTTGTCCTTCTCGTTGCCGTATTGTTCGTTGATCGCAGCCACAATACTCACCGATGGTTTCACCTGGGGCTGGTAAGCTTTCAGCCTTCTGAGCTTGCCAAGATTATTCTGACTGTCTTCCTCGCGTTTTTCCTGGACCTGCGCAAAGGCAAGGTGAACGACTGGAAACACACGCTGGCTCCCATCGCTCTTGTTGCCGGCATCATGGGATTGTTGGTCTTGCTGGGGCGTGATTTGGGCACCACTCTGGCCTTGGGCTTGATCCTTGCGGCCGTGCTCTTCTCCGCGGGCTTGGATCTTCGCTATTTCGCGTGGGCTGGAGTCCCCGCGCTGTGCGCCCTTTACTGGGTGATCTTCCACTCCCAATATCGTCACGACCGTATTCTGGCATTCTTGAATCCCTACGCCGACCCCTTGGGTAAGGGATTCCAAATTATCCAATCCTACATTGCCATTGGAACCGGCGGCATAACCGGAGTGGGACTGATGGAGGGCAAGCAGAAACTCTTCTTCCTTCCCGAACCCCAGACGGATTTCATTTTCTCCGTGGTGGGAGAGGAATTGGGCTTGATCGGCGGCATCGCGATTTTGGCCGTCTTCGCCTTGATCCTGATTCGGGGAATGCGGGCGAGCGCGGGCTGCAAGGATGACTTTGGGCGTCTGCTGGCGATCGGGTTGACGGTGATGATTGTCGGGCAGGCACTGGTGAATATGAGCGTGGTGCTGGGCTTGCTCCCGACCAAGGGCATTCCGCTGCCCTTCGTGAGCTATGGAGGTTCGTCGCTGCTGGTGAACCTTTTGGCGGTGGGAATCCTGTTGAATATCTCCCAGCAGGCGAGTTGAGGAAAAATCGAAACTCGAAAATCGAAATTCGAAACTCGCAAACCAGGGGTCGAATTTCGAGTTTCCAATTTCGATTTTCGAGTTTCGTCTTTTATGCGAGAGGGGACGCGCATCCTGATGGTTGCTGGTGGAACGGGCGGGCACATTTTCCCGGCCTTGGCCGTGGCCGAGGAATTGCGCGCGCGCGGGAAGCTGGGGATTACTGGCTACGCAATCGAATTCCTGGGTACGCACCGCCCCTTGGAAGCGAAATTGATCCCGGCGGCGGGCTTCCGGCTCCGCGTTGTTGACGCGGCGGGGTTGAAGGGTATTGGCGGCATTCAGTGGTTGCGCAATCTCCTGGTTTTGCCGCGCACGGCGATTGCGGTAGCTAGGATTCTGCGGGAGTTTCAACCCCAGGTCGTCGTGGGCGTGGGCGGGTACCTGGCGGGGCCGGTAATGCTGGAAGCGGCGCTGGGTGATATCCCCACGATTTTGATTGAGCCGAATGCGCGTCCGGGATTTACCAATCGCCTTCTGGCGCCGATGGTGCGCGCGGCGGCGGTGGGCTTTCCAGAGACGGCGCAACTTTACGGAGAGAAGGCGCGCGTGACGGGGCATCCCGTGCGCCGGGCGTTTTTCGAGATTCCTCCCCACCGCCCCACGACGCCCTTTACCGTTCTCGTGGTGGGGGGTAGTCAAGGTTCGAGGGCCATTAACCACGCGGTAATGGAATGTGTGCCGCTGCTGGCACGGGAACCCGGCGGGATTAGATTCATCCACCAAACCGGCGAACACGACTATAATGAAGTTCGGAAGACCTATCAAGAAGGGAGCGCGCTGGCTGAGGTCCGCGCTTTTATCGAGGACATGGCCGGGGTGCTTGCCCAGGCGGATTTGGTGGTTTCGCGCGCGGGCGCCACGGCGGTGGCCGAACTTGCTGCTGCCGGCAGAGCTGCATTGCTGATCCCTTTCCCGGGCGCCACGGACCAGCACCAGTTGGAGAACGCCCGGGCCATGGAACAGGCTGGGGCGGCGCGCGTTATTATGCAATCGGAGTTGACGCCGGAGCGGCTGGCGGGGGAGATCCGGGAGCTCATGGCGAGTCCCGCGACGCTCGAACAAATGGAAACATGCGCGCGCTGTTTGGCACGGCCTGACGCGGCGGCCTGCATCGCGGACATAGTGGAAGATTTTGCGAGTAGAGGGTAGAAGCGCGTGTAGCGCGGACCTGTTTTTTAGGTCCGCGGCTCGTCTCCGATGGGCAAGGGAAAGCCGCGGACCTACAAAACAGGTCCGCGCTCCGACCCGATTTTCAATTTTCGCCAGTTCGCACGACGGACTAAGGACCAATGCTAGGCAAAATTCAAAAGATTCATTTCGTGGGAATCGGGGGCATCGGGATGAGCGGCATCGCCGAGGTGCTGCTCAATCTGGGTTTTCAGGTTTCGGGCTCCGATCAGAAAGCGACGCCCGTAACGGACCGTCTGGTGAGTCTGGGCGCGCGGGTGTTTGAGGGGCATGCCGCCACCAACGCCAGCGGGGCGCAAGTGGTGGTGGTGTCGTCCGCCGTGCCCGTGGACAATCCGGAAATTCAAGAAGCGCACAAGCGGCAGATCCCTGTCATCCCGCGCGCCGAAATGCTGGCGGAATTAATGCGGATGAAGTTCAACGTGGCGGTGGCCGGCGCGCATGGCAAGACCTCGGTCACTTCCATGATTGCGGTGATGACGGCGGAGGCAAAACTCGACCCCACGGCAGTGATCGGTGGGCGGCTTGACGTTTTTGGCTCGAGCGCCCGGCTGGGCAAAAGCGATTTGATGGTGGTAGAGGCGGATGAGAGCGACCGTTCGTTCCTCTACCTGCTGCCTTCGATTGCCGTGGTGACGAACATTGACCGTGAACACCTGGACCACTACCGCGACCTCGAGGAAATTGCGGCGGCGTTTGTTTCTTTCATGAACAAAGTCCCCTTTTACGGAGCCGTCGTGGCCTGTTTCGACGCGCCCTGGCGCGCGTTGATGCAAACGCTGATCCCCAATCTGCGCCGCCGATTGGTGACCTACGGGATCGATGCCGGCGCCGACGTTCAAGGGATGATTCGCGAACTCGCTCCCAATGGCTCCGTTTTTGACGCCGTGGTGAAAGGAAAGTTACTGGGAACCTTTTTAACCCATGTTCCCGGCCGGCACAATGTGCAGAATGCCCTGGCGGCGGTTACCGTGGGATTGGAACTCGATCTTTCTGCTGAGCAGATTCGCCAAGGGCTGGAGCGCTTTCGCGGCGCCGATCGGCGTTTTCAGATCAAGGCGGAGAGTGATGGCATCACTATTGTGGACGACTATGGCCACCATCCCACGGAAATCCGCGCCACGCTCGACGCCGCAGCCCTTCGTGGGGCAAATCGCGTCATCGCCGTTTTCCAGCCGCATCGCTATACGCGCACCAAGTTTTTGCTGGATGAATTGGCTGGATGCTTTGCCGGTTGCGACCGCGTTTACGTGCTGGATATTTATGCCGCCAGCGAACCGCCGCTGCCCGGTGTGAGCTCCGAACTGCTGGTGGCCCGTATGCATCAACTGGGTGTAAAGACTGCGCAGTACGCGCCATCGGAGGAACGAGTGCTGGAGGAAATCTTGAACGACGCGCGGCCGGGCGACCTGATCATCACCATCGGCGCCGGAAGCGTCTGGAAGATTGGTGAGGCGCTGGCCAATGCACTTCGCAGCCGGACGCCGCGGATGGGAGTGGTCCTGCACTGAAGTGGGTGGGTACTGTTTCCCCGGCTATAGGACATTGGATTCGAAAGTTGCCGGATTCGGCCGGATGCTCCCGCGCGGGCTGATTTGAGAATGAATATGGAAATGGTGGAAGAAGACGCGCTGCCGATGCCGGATGATCTCGACCCGCAAGAGGAGTCGCCTTATCTGCGACGGCAGAATGCGGTTCCTGTGCGGCGCCGCCGGATATCGCGGCGCGTGAGGGTGGCGCTATTTGTGACGGGAGTGCTCCTTCCCGTCGGTTTCGCGGGCTATTGCCTAGCGACCTTCGCGTTGACCTCTCCCTCTTTCGTGTTGAAGTCACCGGAAGATATCGTCGTGGTAGGAAACCACTTCGTTTCGCGCGAGGAAGTCTTGGGTGCGTTGGGATTGCTTTTGACGGGGAACCTCAAGACCGGGACCAACGTTTTTCGCATGTCTTTAGATGCTAAGCGGCGAAGGGTGGAAACTTTACCCTGGGTGCGTACCGCCTCTCTGACTCGCATCTTGCCCCACGGGCTGCGGGTGTACATCACGGAACGGACTCCCGTAGCTTATGCGAATGTCGGCGGGCGAGTGAGCTTGGTAGATGACGACGGTACGCTGCTGGAGAAGCCCGATATGGGGGCTTTTGATTTCCCCGTCCTCTATGGACTGGAAAACCTCGCCGGCATCGACGAACGCCGTGCACGTTTGGCTCTTTACCTGGATTTTATGCGTCAATTGGGCGTGGAAGCTCCCCGCGCCGGGTGGATGATTTCGGAAGTTTACCTGTCGGATGCGGAAGATCTCAAGGCCCTGCTCATCCAGGGGCAACAAACCGTGCAGGTACATTTTGGGCAGAGGGATTTTCTACCGCGATTCCATAATTTCCTGGTCCTGTACCCGGAAATTCGGAATTCGAATGCTAAACTTGATTCGCTTGATTTGCGTTATCGCAATCAGATCGTCGTAGACCCGCAGACGGCAGCACCTCCTGCTGAAAAGGCAGCTACCGCCGGCGGCGAGGGAAAGGAGTAGTGCCAAGTTGCAGAAATGAGCGGCACAATATTGTAGCCGGGCGGGAAGGACGGGGCTTTAGCACCGTCGTAGAACTCGGGTTGATTTTATGGGCTTCACGGGCTGAAGGCCCGTTCAACTCTGTGCCCAGGGGCGGCGAGGCTAAAGCCCCGCCCTTGCGGGAGCCACAATAATCGTGCTTACTAATGCAATTTGGCACTAACCAAAGCTTGGCGCGCAAGAATAACTTAATTGTCGGGCTCGATCTGGGGAGCGTTAAAACCAGCGCTCTCGTCTGCAAGCCGAATGCGGAAGGAAAGCTGGAATTGGCGGGCCTGGGCGTCGCGGAATCGAAGGGATGGCGAAAGGGGGTAATTGTGAACCTCGATCTGACGGCGCTGACGGTGAAGAAAGCCATGGAGGCCGCGGAGGCTGCTGCAGGAGTGTCCATCGCTTCTGCTTACGTGGGCGTGGCGGGTGCGCACATCAAAGGGGTGAATTCCCGCGGGGCGATCACGCTGGGGAAGTCCCCCACCGCGACACGCGAAGTGGAACGGGATGACTTGCGGAGAGTCATTCAGACAGCCCAAGGCATTACTCTGCCGGAGGATCGCCAGCTTCTGCACGTGCTTCCGCAAAACTTCTTGCTGGATGCCCAAGACGGCATCCGGGACCCGGTCGGAATGGTGGGGGCGCGCCTGGAAGTGAATGTACATCTGGTGACGGCGTCCATCACCGCTTCTCAGAACGTGGTGACGGCAGTAAACCATGCCGGGGTGGTGGTGCAAGACACGGTCTTTGAGCCGCTCGCCTCCGGGGAAGCTTGCCTGACCGCCGATGAGCGTGAGCTGGGCGTGGCGCTGGTGGACATTGGCGGAGGCACAACGGATCTGATTGTTTATCACGCCGGCGTCGCACGGCACACCGCTGTCATTCCCGTAGGCGGCGAACACTTTACCAATGATATTGCCGTGGGGCTTCGTACACCCATTCCAGAAGCGGAAAAAATGAAAAAGGCCTGGGGAGAGCGGGACCTTTCCAAGCCTGCTGATACCTTGCTGGAGGTCCCCAGCGTGGGGGAAAGGCCTTCCCGTGTGGTGTCTTACGCCACGCTGAGTGACATCATCGAACCGCGCGCGATGGAACTGCTGGAGTTGATCCGGGCGGAAATTGGCCGCTCGGGTTGTGAGAAGCAGTTGGGGGCGGGAGTGGTTCTGGCCGGTGGGGGAGCAAAGCTCGGCGGTTTGGCGACCCTTGCGGAATCGGCTTTCGGCATACCGGCACGGGTGGCCGTTCCCACCGGGCTGGAGGCGATGGGAGAAACGCTCACTGACCCGGCGTTCGCGACCGTGGTGGGGTTGGTGATTCACGGGTACCGCTTAGGCTTAATGCGTGACGCCAAGGAGTCCACAGGGCTCTGGGGAAAGCTCTGGAACAGTATGCGAGGTAAGAGTTGAATCATCGGTTCATCGGGCCGTCGGGCGATTGCAAATCCGGTGGTTCAATGGCCGGATGGCCAGATGAGCAAATGACTCAATTAGGAGAAGGAGCCATGATGGGGAATGAAACCAACGTGGGCGACCTCCGGGTGGATTTCTCGGATGAACTGCGCGATGGCGCAAGAATTAAGGTGATCGGCGTCGGGGGAGGAGGCGGCAACGCCGTCAACCGCATGATCGCTGCCGACGTGAAAGGAGTGGACTTTCTTGTGGCCAATACCGACGCCCAGGCGCTCCTGTCTTCCAACGCCCCCTTGAAGATCCAACTGGGCACGAAGTTGACCAAGGGATTGGGTTCGGGAGGCAACCCGGAAATCGGACGGCGGGCGGCTCTGGAGGACACGGAGAAGCTCATCGAAGCCCTGGAAGGCGCGGACATGGTTTTTGTAACCACCGGCTTGGGTGGGGGAACGGGGACGGGGGGCGCTCCCATCGTCGCCAGCCTGGCGCGCGAGTTGGGCGCGCTTACCGTGGCGGTGGTTACCAAGCCCTTTGCTTTCGAAGGCAAGCGCCGCATGATGCAGGCGGAGCAGGGTTTGGCGGAGCTGAGCCAGGGTGTGGATACCGTCATCTGTATTCCCAACGAGCGCCTGATGCAGTTCGTTGATAAAGGGACGAGCTTTTTCGAGGCGTTTCGTATTGCCGACGACATTCTACGGCAAGGGGTGCAAGGAATTTCCGATATCATCACCATCACGGGGATTATTAACCGTGACTTTGCGGACATCAAGACGATTATGGAGGGCATGGGATATGCCGTAATGGGGACCGCGGTGGCCAGTGGAGAAAACCGCGCGGTGGAGGCGACGAATCGCGCTATGGCCAGCCCCCTGCTCGAGGATGCGAGCATCACCGGCGCCCACGGCATTTTGCTCAACATTACCGGCTCGAACAAGCTTACACTCTATGAGGTGCATGAGGCTTCAACCATCGTGCAGAAGGCCGCCGCGGACAATGCTAACATTATCTTCGGCGCCGTCCACGATGAGTCGATGGGAGACGCCGTCAAAGTCACCGTGATCGCCACCGGCATCAAGTCCGAAAAGATGGGTATCAAACCGCTCCCAACGCTTTCTCCGGCGCTGCGCACCGCGCAACAGAGCGTTAAGAACATGATGGCCAAGAAGGAGAAACTGCCGGTGGAAGCGCAACCTCCCAATGTGACCTCGGAGATTCTGGAGGACGATCTGGACGTGCCGGCCTTTATCCGCCGCCGGAAAGCCGAGCAGAAATAGCCTGAGTGGGCCAGGGGCTTTAAGAGGTGCGGTGGTTTAGCGCCCGGCTTGTCCCCATTACCGCCCAACCGGTCGGCGGTAAACTGCGGCAGTGTGCCGTTGAGGGTTGGCAATTTGGGCAAGCCGGGAGCAGAATGCGATTTGCGGGGTCAGGTTAGGGGTGGTTAAAAGTCCTGCCACGAGGGGACAGGGTGCTTTGCCGGTGGAATACCTCTTGCCTTCTGCGCTCAATTCAATGTATTTATCGGAATCCTGGCTTTGAGGCCCCGGTGTGCGGAAAACCCCATGGCTGGTTAACATCATCTGAGGAAGAGGCGCGGATCTGGGCTGACAACCGCCGGGGGTATTATCCGGAATCTCCAGGCTGCCGCGGCCAAGCGCCAATCCCAGACGTAAACTGAAGGAGACTCTTGAGACGGACGCCCCAAAGTAGGCTGGCGAAGATTATTGGAGTAGTACTGGTCGCCGGAGTTTTGACAAGTTGCTCTAGCTCGACATCCACCCCCACCAACCCAGGCAATGGGACCCTGATAGCCATTGTCCAAGACGTGCCGATTTGCAATGCAATTTCCGCCAATGTCGTCGTCGAAGCCTTGAGCTTTACGGAGGTAGAAAGCGGGGCCACTGCGGGGTTCATCACCACCACGCCCTCCTTTGCCCCGGAAATCCGCCTGAATCTGCAGCAGCTTCGCGATTTCAGCACGATCCTGTATGAGTTTCCCGTTCGGGCGGGGAATTACAATCAGGCGAATTTCAGTTTTGAGCTTGCTCAGATCGCAGCCTATGACCCGACGCTAAGTCCGCCCGTGCATAACTTCACCACGAGCTTAACGAACCCCAAGCCTTTCTTCACGCTCAATCCCCCCCTGGTCATCACCGCCGGGCAAGCCAACGTCATAGTTCTGGATTTTGATGTCCTGCGCATGCTTTTGACCAATTCCTCAGGGAACATTACCGGGCAGATCACTCCCGTGATCAACCTTACGCAATTATTGGCGACCAGCCCTACGGGCGCCGTTAATCCCAATGGATTTACCGAGCTGGACGACCTGTGGGGATTTGTGAGGGGCATCACGAACACCAATAGCACATCAAACCCCACCTATACGGGAAGCTTCCAAATGCAGCTCCTCTCGCCCTCCACGGCGGACGCCCCGGAGGTGCCGATAAATCTAACCGCAACCACCAAGAATATAGGCTTTGCGAGCCTTAATCACCTCCTCCCCGATAGTTATGTCGAGGTTGACGCAATCCTGGATAGCCAGGGGAACCTTGCGGCAAAGACGATTGAAGTCCAAGCGGTTGAGGACCCTTTCCCGATCCAATCAGGGATAACACCCAGCACGGCTCTGATAGGCCCGATTGTTTCAATTAAAACGGATGCGGCGGGGAATCCTGTGCAACTCAATTTATGGGTGCGTGACGCCGAACCCGATGACACCTCCACGCTGCTGATGGATAGCATTTACCAGGTGGACCTTACTCAAAGCCCAACCTACCAGGCCTCAGTTATGGGGCCGAACTTTGCCAACCTCTCCTTTGGGCCCCTGAATTTGGCCGTCGGGCAGGAACTTGTCGTGCACGGGGCTTACACCAGACCTCCCACGACTACAGGGACAACTCCAACCTTGCCCTTTACCGTCGAGCCCACGGCGATCTATCTGAGACTGCAATCGATGCAGGGGACGATGGGCTCGATGTTGGCGGTAGGGTCGGACAACGAAACCGGCGTTTTTGTTCTCACTCCCTGCTGCACCCTGTTGCAAGGTGTTCCCCTCTACGTCGTCACGAATAACCAGACGGCTTTTGTTAATGTCACGGGATTGAGTGGCATTACTCCGGTGAATAGTCTACTGGTCAAGGGCATGCCCTACTACGAGCCCCAGGCGGTCACCATCAACGGGGTTGCCATCCCGGCAGGCACGATGGTGATGCAAGCCAAGCAGGTGCATGTGCTCCAATAGCGCCGTTCGCGCCATCATAGCGCCGGTAGATGGCGAGCTCGCTTCCTTTTCTCGCCCGCCAGGTGAGTAAACTTCAAGTCGCTGCCCATCAGCATTTTGGTCAACAGGATGATTTGCCCCGCGTGGTGGGAAAAGTGTTCTGCCACGTGGAACGCGGCTTCCATCCCCGTCACGTGATACTTCTGGATGGTGTGAACGCGCGCCAAGTCTTCCGGCGAAAGCTTGCCCAGCACGTGGCACGCTTCCTCTACGGTCTTACGGAGGCGGCTGGTCAAAACCCGTCGGGGCAGGGGATTGTGCTCGCTGAACTCCCGGTCGCGTTGACGAACGTCCGGTGCGCCGCCCAACCCGGAAATGATCCACTGGCGCACATTGCCCGATAGATGCAGGGCCAGGTTTCCCACGCTGTTGGATGCCTCATTGGGCCGCCACCAGACCTGCTGGGGTGAAAGCTGCTCGATGCAACTGATGATGCGTGGCAAATAGACTTGCTTCAGCACACGCTCTGCCTGGGTAATAACCGGATGGGTCACACTGTATTTGGCCACGAAGATCCTCCGCTTCCGAGATGGCATTTGGGTCGCGCCGCCTCTGCGCCTATACTCCCCTCGCCAGGTGGCCCATAATGCGTTCCCTCCAGCAATTGATGATGAGCTGCCGGCGTTGGTTCCTGAGTGAAAAGGGCTTTGCGCTGGGCATGATTATGACAGGCGCCTTTTTCATTGCCGTGGGTATTCATCGTTTTGGGGTGCGTGCCGACCCTTTCGGTGTCCCAAGCTTGCTCGGGTGTGTGGTCGGCGCCTTTGGTGCCTTCTTCCTCCTGCTGGTTACCGACTATGTTCTTCACCACGCCCCTCTGGTATTCATCCCCTGGTGTATCGTCCTCATCTTATTCGCCTTCGTCCAACCACACTTTGCCGTTGGACTGGGCCTCGCTCTATGGTTCATGCTCGCGTCGCAACTAAGAGGCTAGTTTGATACGCAGCAACCGCGATGACAACGTATCGCCGCCCTTAAGGGCGTGACATGCCGGGCTAAACAGGCTGCGGCCCCCCCCGTGCTGTCACCCTGAGCCCATGCGCGATCATTCTGAGTCCTTCGCTGTCATCCTGAGCCCGTTCGCTGTCGTTCTGAGCGCAGCGAAGAATCTCGCTCTGCCACTCAGGGTAAACTACGCGAAGGATCTCGCCCTGAGTGTTTTCAAGGCAGGGCGAGATTCTTCCTTCGCGATGCTCAGGACCGCCTGCGGCTCCTCTGCAAAAACTTGACGCGTAACTCATTGGAATTCAGCGGACGTAGCGCGGACCTGTTTTTTAGGTCCGCGGCTCATCCCCGATGGACAAGGAAAATCCGCAGACCTAAAAAACAGGTCCGCGCTACCCTTCCCTGGCCCGAGTTTCCGCCTATCATGGGCAGCGGCAAGGCGGTCAATGCTCAAAATGACAGTGCCGCCAAGTTTTTCCGCAGTCTGTAAAGTCCGGCGCTACCCCCGACGCCTTGTCCGGGCATTTCATGGACACTAGCGCTTTTGCGCCTCCAGCACCAAAACCGCGTCGGCCGGGAGAGGCATGGTCACCACCGTCTTTCCGTTGGTTCGGGCAGGCTTCACCGTTGCGCCCGAGAGCGCGTTTACGACCTTCGCGTCGTCACCGGCAAAACTTACCACCACGGTTTCTGCGTGGCCCCAGTTCGAAAGCACTGCGAAAGCTCTGCCCGGACCTTCGAGGGCGCGGAAGGAAACCTGTCCGGAGCCCTTCTCCAGTTTCACCGGCGTGTCCGCATTAGCGGCGAGCGCCGGCTGGACAATCCACTTCTGAACCTGTTCGTTGTTCCTGCGGCGGTAGGCAAGGGTGACTGCGGCGGCAAAATAGATGGCTTGACCTTTGCCGAATTGATGGCGAACGGCAAAGGGCTTGCCTTCGCGATCACTCACCAGGACCTGACCGCCCTTCATCTCCAGAGGCAATCGCCAGAGTTCTCCCCCTTGCTCGTTCGCGGCGGTGACGGAATAGGGTTTTTCCACCGGATCGACGTCACTCGCGTCGGCGCCGAACACGTCGCCCAGTCCCCCGGGGATTCTGGGCCGCATTTCCCCGTATTCGTTCTTCCAGGCCGGCAGGCCATCGGCCCAAACCGTTCCGCCGTTTTGTACATAGTCACGAAGGGCTTGAACCGCCTGATCATCGAGCGCATAGGAATAGGGCAGGTAAAGAACACTGTAGCGCCGCGCCGCGCCGGTTTTCAATTCGTCGAGATGCACAAAGTCCACCGGGATGTGCGCACGGTGGAGCGCCGCGTAGGTTCCCTCGAGTGACCAGAGGGGTTCTTGCGCGCGCTTTTTGGCAGCCTGAGCGCGGCCGTCCAGCTCAATCAGCAAAAGGCTTTCGGGGTTGTAAAGGATACCCACTCGCCGCGCGACCGCCTTCGCCTGCGCCAACTCGGGCAAGCTTTTCAGCGCGTCGGCAACTTCTTTCACTGATTCCAGTCGGGGCGAAGGGTCGCCCCCCAGACTTACCAGGCCCCACTCGCCACCCTCGTTCCCGAGCACGCGAGGATTCCACAGCCAGAAAACTACCGCGCGCGATCCCGCCCCGAAAGAATCCCAAATCCAGCGTGTGATTTCACTCTTGGTGGGGTTCATGGCGCGGCCGCCGGTGAAAATGGTGGGTCCGCCCTGGAGTTCGGTCACCCACCACGGGCGCTCTCCGGACGCACTGCGCAACAGGTCAAGACAATAGGCGAAGGGCAAACCGAAGTCGCTGCGCTCGTATTCGCCGAAATTCCAGGCGGGATGGATCGACGTTCCCAGAAAGTCTGCAATCGCTCCCTCCTTCCAGGGATCCTGGCCTCCCGCCGCGAGGTTACTGATCAGGCCGGGGGGATTGATGTGGGTCGCGTGCGTTGTATCCAGCGCCCGGATCCGCTGTTCGATCCAGCGCAGGAAGTCGCAGAGATCATCGATATTGAACTCCTTCCAGTCGATAAAGGAGTAATAATCCGCCCAGCCCGGATTCCACTGGTTCGGGCTCACCTGCACATCCGAAAAACTCTGGAGAGGTTGGAACCAGCGCTGGTTCAGTCGGTCAACCGAGCCGTAGCGCTGCTGAAGCCATTTGCCGAAGGCTTCCATGGTCGTCCGCTCATAGTTGACCTCAAGGCCGGGTTCGTTCATCAGCAGCCAGGGGCCCTGCGCCGGGTGATTCCGGTAGCGGCCTACTACTTTCTCGATGTAGATCGCCGAACGCTCGCGCCGCTTGGGGTCGTTCAGGTTCATGCGATGGTGATAGAAAGGTGTGAGCTTCATCCAGCCGGGAGGATCTTCCGCGCACAGTGTAGCGGCAATCTTGATGCCGGATTCCTGCGCGGCGTCATAAATCCAATCGTAGCGATGAAGATCCCACTGATCGCGCTCGCGCTCGATGTCATCCCAAATGATGAAAATGCGCGTGATTGTCAGTCCATACTCGTGCATCAATTGGAAGTGGTGGCGAACGCTTTCCGCCGTGTCAGTGCGGTTCAGAAAATACTCCGCGCCCAGACGGAGCTGATCCGTTAAGGGAGCCAGCCGAGCCGCGGATTCAGCTTGCTGGGCTCGCGCGCTCGGCGAAAGGGTGAGCACCAGCAGCGCGCCAATCAGGAGTTTCAGGCCCAAGCTCGCGGCGGCCCGGATGACTTTATGGGTCGTTTTGAGGAAGGTGCATCGGTTGCCATGAATTATCATGAGGAATTCACCTTATGGCCATGGGGAGCGGCCGGGTTTCCTATTCTCCTTCTCCGGCCGACCGGAAACATACACACGACCGCCTCTGAATACAAGGTTTATACAGAGCGACATAGTATGCAGCGGCGCTCTATGATCGCCGGCCGAGGGTCATAGACCGCCACTGCAGGGCAATGCGCATGAATCCATGTTGCTCTGAAGGGTTGATTTTTCGGTGCTCAGTGCTTCCCCTGGCGGGGGAAGGATACAGCAAGGGCAGTGTGGACTTGTTGGGTCAGTCCGCGGCTGTTTGTTATCAATCGCGGAAGGAACGCCGACCTGCAAAACAGGTCTGCGCTCTGCCCGCTTGATTTTCACCCTGACGCGTTCCCTCTTTTCATGTCCACGTCCAGCACAATGCGGTGCGCGTGCCGCCCGTGTTGGACGTATGGTAGATTAGGGACTGTGGGCAAGTATGGGGAGCTTCAACTCCGGATTCTACAAGGCAAGTCGGATGCGAACATCAATTTCGACGAGCTGCGCCACTTCCTGCAATGGCTGGGGTTTGAAGAGCGCACCCGTGGAAGCCACCACATTTTCCGGAGGCACGGCGTCAGGGAGTTGAGCAATTTGCAGCGGGAAGGGAATAAGGCTAAGGTGTATCAACTGCGTCGGGTTCGCCGGGTGGTCGTGCGCTATGGGCTGGAAGGCGCAAAGGAGTAAACATGCACAAGTATGAGATCATCATCTACTGGAGCAATGAGGACCAAGTCTTCGTTGCCGAAGTCCCAGAATTGCCGGGTTGCATGGCCCATGGCAACACTCAGGAAGCGGCACTCGCACACGCCAACGAAGCCATGCAATTGTGGATCGACACCGCCCGGGAATGCGGGGATCCCATTCCGGAACCGAAGGGTGAACGTCTCATGCTGGCTTAGGTATACGCGTGCGCGGCTGTTTGCTGTTAATAGCGGACGAACGGCAGACCTACAAAACAGGTTTGCGCTACATCGGCTTATAACGACTCAGCCCATGCCCCTCAGAGGCGGCGTCGCCTTCGGATCTCCTCACGGACACGGCTCTTCCATTCGGCGTTTTCCCAATAGGTGAGCCACAAGTAGAATGTGGCGTAGCTTCGCCAGCCTCGCCATGCCCGCGCCATCTTTTGCACGCGTTCGGGGGTTGGCCGCTTGCGCAAAGCGTAGAAGTGCTGAATGACTTTCTGCAAACCCACGTCCGCAGCGGGCAGGCAGTCCAAATGCCTTAGCGCGCGCAGGCCTACATATTGCGCCGTCCAGTGCCCCACGCCTTTCAGCTCCAGCAGTTTTTCGTGGGCCAATGCCGGCTCAAGCTGCCGCAGGTTTTCCAGGTCGAGCGTGCCGTCGAGGACGAGGCGCGAAATGGCAATGATGTAGCGAGCCTTGGGGCCGGACACCTGGAGGGGCAGCAGTTCGCGCGGGGTGGTGATGGCCAGCGCGGCCGGCTCCGGGAAAGCGCTGTAGCGGCGACCCTCGAAATCCACCCCGCGCCCGTACGTGTCAATCAATACCTTCTTCACTTTGTGCGCGAACGACAGGTTCACCTGCTGCTCGATGATGGCGGAAATCAGGATTTCAAAGACTCGCGGGGCTTGCGGCACCCGCATGCCGCGGAAGTGACCGATCAGTTGGCGAAGCACCGGGTCCGCCTCGGCGAGCGCATAGAATGGCTGAAGGTCGAGGTCGGTGGAGAATTGACGTGCCACCTCGCCGGCCACGGCGCCCCGCGCGCGATCATCGTCCGGCCCCGCCAAAATCCGAATGCGCAGTAAGGGGTTGGCCGGCGGCCCTTCCTCACGCACTCCATAGAGAATCAATTGCTCTCCGAGTTCCATCACGCGGCGGTATTCACCCTCCACAAAGTAATCCAACAAGGGGGCGAATTGCCGTCCGTTGAGCAAAGCGGGAGGCGCCAGGATAAACCGCAGGGTTTGAGCAAAGTTGAAAGGCGCGCGCGGATGAATAATCATAGATTCGAAAATGATCCCTCCATTTTGCCCTGAGGCGTTACGCCGCGCAAGGACTGGAATTCGTCAGGGCACATAAGATCACAGCCTCCCCAAGGGCGAGGGCTGGTTCCCTTTCCGCGCGCCGACTTAACAACGTGTTTAAGAATACCGCCGTGGGCATTGCCTATCTCCGCCCGTTGTTGCAAGCTATTTGGAAAGGAGCGTGCGAGCGCCCTGCGATGAGTGGGCGCTTCGAGCTGCTGAAATGAACCTGCGCACCATTGCGATTATCGGGGGCGGCCCGGCGGGCGCCACGACCGCCGAGAAGTTGGCGCACGGCTGGGGACTGCGCGGCGCGGGGGGCAGCGGGCATCGCGTGCTGGTCTTCGAAGAAAGGATCGGCTGGGAGAAACCTTGTGGCGGCGGGCTCACCCACAAAGCCTTGCGCCGGTATCCCTTCCTGGCGGAAGCGGCAAGCGGCGGGAACTTACTGCACGACGCGGAGTTTCTAGCTCCCACGGGCGCGGCGATGCGCTTTCACTTGCGCGCGCCGCTGGCGGTTTATTCCCGCGCCACGCTGAATCAGTTGCTCCTCCGGCGCGCTGAGGACGCGGGCGCGGAAATTGTGGCCGACAGAATTCTGCGCCTGCGGCGAAGGGACTTGACCTGGGAAATTGCCGGCCGCACTAAAACTTATCACGCGGATTATGTGGTGTTGGCGGCGGGGGCGCGCACGCGGCTGAGACAGACTTTAACAGCGGATTTTCTCCCGCACGATTTCATGTTGACCTTCGGTTATTACCTGCCTGTGCCGTGCGAACGGCTGCGCGTGCAGTTTTACGACAAATTCGAAGGTTATGCCTGGGCCTTTCCCCGGCCGGACCATGTCTCCGTGGGGATTTGTGGAAAGTCCGGGGAGGAAACCATGGTCGCGCTTCAAGCCCGGCTAAGCGGTTTCATGCAAAAGTCTGGCTATACTCCGGACCCGCGCCGAATATTCAGCCACTTGTTGCCCTCGCTTTCCGTCGAAAGCTGGGGAAGCCTGCGGCTGGCGGGGCAGGGGTGGGCCCTGGTGGGAGATGCCGCCGGCCTGGTGGACCCCGTCACGGGCGAAGGGATTTATTACGCCATGCGATCCGGCGACCTCTTGGCCGAGGCTTTGCTGGAGCGCCTCCCGCAAATTTATCCGGACCGGGTGCGGAACGAATTCGGCAGAGCGTTGGCGCTGGGGGCGCGCCTGGCAAGGACTTTCTATCACGGCGAGTTTCTCGGTGGCGGCGTTACCACGCGCATGATAGAGTTCGGGGCGCAAAGCAGCAGATTTCTTGCCGTGATTCAGGATCTCGTTGCGGGTTCACAGTCTTACTTAGGACTCATCGCACTCCTCCCGGTGGAATTGGCCTGCGCGCTGTTGGGAATGGGCGTGGCAAGGCTGCGCAGCGCCTTGGAAGTGCCGCGCGAGCAACCGCGGATAAGCCCAGAAGCATAGCGGGGGTAGAAGTCAAAGCGCTAGCCCTCCTCGAAGGAAGAGGGGTCGCATCCGCACCCAAATTTGCAACCCTCTCCCTGCGGGAAAGGGTGTCCGGCATTAGCTGATGGAATTACAACCCTCTCCCGAAGGGAGAGGGGGGACCGCAAGGCGGGGGGTGAGGGTTTCGGCATGTTCCAAAACGCCAGCCGCTTTCGGGAGGCGGCAACCGGCGCTGAAAAGTCCGCTTGGTATTTGCTGCGCAATCGCCAGTTCGGCGCAAGCAAATTCCGCCGCCAGTGTCCGATTGGGAAGTACGTCGTGGATTTCTACTGTTGCAATGCTGCGCTGGCGATTGAGCTTGACGGGAGCATACACTCACAGCCCAGCCAAGAGAGGAAGGATTCCGCCAAGGATTTGTTTCTGAAGAAGCGCGGAATTTACGTGTTGCGTGTGCCGAACGGACTGGTGCTTTCACACCCGGAGGAGTTTTTGAAGAAGGTTCGAGATGCCCTCACCCACCGCCTTGCGGTCCCCCCTCTCCCTGCGGGCGAGGGCATTGAATTATTTTAGATAGCGGTCTCCCCTTGCGCTGGGGGAGAGAGCTGGAAATCCAGAACCCTACCCTTCTCTCCACGAGAGTGGGGGGCTACCAAGGGAGAAGAGGGTGGTGGGGACGGAGGGGCGCATCATCCGTCATTCAAACCAGGAAGCAACGTTATGCCGACCAAATCTCAGGAACTTTTCGCCAAAGCCCGGCTGCTCATGCCGGGCGGAGTAAATTCGCCGGTGCGCGCATTCCGTGCCGTGGGCGGCGAACCTATTTTCATGGCCAGCGGCAAGGGCGCAATGATGACCGACGTCGACGGCAGGAGTTACATCGACTATGTGCTTTCCTGGGGGCCCCTCATTCTGGGCCATGCCCACCCGGAGGTGGTGGAAGCGCTGGAGAGGGCGGCGGAATTGGGGACCAGTTTCGGCGCCTGCACGCCCGGCGAAGTGGAACTGGCGGAGCGCATTGTGGAGGCTTACCCCTCCGTAGAACGAGTTCGACTGGTGAATTCCGGCACGGAGGCGACCCTTTCCGCGCTCCGCCTGGCGCGGGCGGCGACACGGCGCGACAAGATTTTGAAATTCGAAGGCTGCTATCACGGGCATAGCGACAGTCTGTTGGTGAAGGCAGGTTCGGGAGTGGCCACGCTGGGCTTGCCGGATAGTCCCGGAGTGCCGCGCGCGCTCGCTGAACTTACCGTCACGGTGCCTTTCAACGATACAGTGGCGCTCGAGGAAGCCTTCCGTGTGCATCGCCACGAACTGGCGGCCGCGATCGTGGAACCGGTGGTGGGCAATATGGGGTGCGTGCCGCCGCGACAGGGTTTCCTGGAAAAACTGCGGGCTCTGACCCATGAACAGGGAACGGTGCTGATTTTCGACGAGGTGATGACAGGCTTTCGCATTGCCTATGGTGGCGCACAGCAGCTCTATAAAATTGATCCTGACATGACCACGCTCGGCAAGGTCATTGGCGGCGGCTTGCCCGTGGGGGCGTACGGCGGCAAAGCGCGATTCATGGATTTGGTGGCCCCCGCCGGCCCGGTTTATCAAGCGGGAACGCTTTCGGGGAACCCGCTGGCGATGGCGGCAGGGCTGAAGACGCTTGAGGTTTTGCGGCGTCCCGGGATTTATGAACGCCTCGATTCACTGACCAGCAAGCTGACGAACGGATTGATCGCCGAATCGGCGCGGCTGGGGGTGGCTTTGACCGTCAATCGCGTCGGCTCAATGTTCACAGCCTTCTTTACTCCCGATCCCGTGAGTGACTATGCCAGCGCCAAGAAGGCGGACACGGCCGCGTATGGACTTTTCTTTGGCTCCCTCCTGGAAGCGGGAGTCTACTTTCCCCCGTCGCAATTCGAGGCAGCATTCGTTTCCACTTCTCACAGCGAAGGTGACGTGGCGGCGACCTTACAAGCGGCGAACTTTGCCTTCTCCGGATTACGGCCCTGAAGCGCGCCGCGCGAGGTCGGGATACGGCAATAATCCGGAAGGCTTGGGAACGACGGGGCTAAACAATATGCGGTAAAACGCACACCCGCGGAAAACCACCCCGGCGCTCGGTGCGCCACCCCTCCTGAATCAGGAGGGGTGGTGTCGAAAATGCTCCCCTCCTCAGATGAGGAGGGGTGGCGCGCCGCGCGCCGGGGTGGTGCTGAACAAGTGTTCGGTGGGGGTGTTGATACGGACGGAGCTGCCGTGCTGTTCCGTAGCCTTGCATGCGAGCCATCCCGCCGGTATTTTCGGCAGGCGCCCCTCAATACACAATATCCAGGGACAGGTCGTAGAAGCGATGCTCGAAGCCGGCGTAGTCACCGAAGTACGGTGAAGTGACCGTGTTATAGACATCGCGGAAATTGCCGTGGTTGGTGAGATTGAAGATGCGGACCGAGCCCCGCAGCAGGTGTTTGCGCAATAAGGGGATG
>JBEKQO010000013.1:0-52934 GCA_049519635.1 Terriglobia bacterium
GCGGTTCACCGGCACGAGGCTCCGAAAGGTTTCATCTGGAAATACATCTTCAGTCTCGACCACAAGGTGATTGGCATTCAGTACTACTTCCTTGCGCTGTTCAGCGTGTTTGTGGGCCTCACGCTCTCCATTCTGATGCGTTTGCACCTGGTGTGGCCGCACGCCAGCGTACCGCTGCTCGACAAGCTCTCTCCCGTCGGCGCGCCCGGTGGGGTGATCAGCCCTGAGTATTATCTTTCACTGCTCACCCTGCACGGCACGTTGATGGTTTTCTTCGTCCTCACCACAGCCCCGCAAAGCGGCTTCGGTAATTATTTCCTCCCCATCCAAATCGGCGCGGAGGATATGGCTTTCCCGCGCCTCAACATGATGTCCTTCTGGGTGACGTTTCTGGGCCTGGTGGTTCTGATGGCCACGTTCTTCATCAGTGACGGTCCACCCATTGGCGGTTGGACCTCCTACCCGCCGCTTTCCGCCGTGGGGGGCGCCGCCGGACCCGGCATGGCCGTGGGTGAAACGCTCTGGGTGTTCTCCATTGCCATATTCTGCGTTGCGTCCATGCTTGGGGCCATCAACTTCATCGCCACCACACTCGACCTTCGCACACGCGGGATGTCATTGATGAAGTTGCCTTTGACCTGCTGGGCGTGGTTTGTCACCGCCATTCTGGGCTTGCTTTCGTTCGCCGTCCTGCTGGCGGCGGGCGCCTTGTTGCTGCTCGACCGCATGGGAGGCACAAGTTTCTTCATTCCGGGCGGGCTGATTGTCAGCGACAAGATCTTGTCGAATCACACCGGCGGCTCGCCGCTGCTTTGGCAGCACCTGTTCTGGTTTTTCGGCCACCCGGAGGTCTACATCGCCATCCTGCCGGGCATGGGCGTGACCTCGCACATTCTCTCCACTTTCGCGCGCAAGCCGATTTTTGGCTATCGCGCCATGGTTTATGCCATAGCGGCCATCGGAATTCTGGGCTTCGGTGTTTGGGGCCACCACATGTTTGTGAGTGGTATGAGCCCGTACTCCGCCTTCGCTTTCTCGATACTTACGATGGCCATCGGGGTGCCTTCCGCCATCAAAACGTTTAATTGGATCGGCACACTTTGGGGCGCCAGAATTCACTTTGACACCCCTATGCTTTACGCCATCGGTTTTGTTTCCATCTTCGTCACCGGGGGACTTTCCGGAATCTTTTTGGGGCAACCGCCCATCGATATCTACTTTCACGACACTTACTTTGTTCTCGCCCACTTCCACTTCATCATGGGCGTCGCGGCCATCTTTGGCATGTTTGCCGGAACCGCTTTCTGGTTCCCCAAAATGTTCGGCCGCATGATGAACGAGACGGTGGGCAAGATTCATTTTTGGTTTACCTTCGTGGGGGTGTACGCCATTTTCATGCCCATGCACTACCTGGGCTTGGAAGGGAACCCCCGCCGCTATTCGGAGTTCATTGATAACTTTCTGCTGCCGTTGATCAGCGTACACCGGTTCATCTCCATCGCCGCGTTCATCACCGGAGGCGCTCAACTTCTGTTCTTCGGCAACCTTTTCTGGAGCATGTTCTGGGGCAAGAAGGCATCGGCGAATCCCTGGGAAGCCACCACGCTGGAGTGGACCATTCCCTCACCTCCGCCCTTTGACAACTTTGCGGGTGTGCACCCCGTCGTCTACCACGGCCCCTACGAATTCTCCGTGCCCGGCGCGGAGAAGGATTACATCATGCAGGATTCGACGGAAGTAATTAAGGCGGGGGAATAGTTGTCCGTAGTCCGTGGTCCGAAGCTGCGTTACCGGCGGCATAATGTGGCCCACGGCGCGACTGTAGATTTGAAATTCCTTCCCTCGCCCCCTTGGGGGCGAGGGAAGAAGAATAATTCGTTTTGGTCTTGAATCTATGGCATCTACCATCTTAACACCGGCGAAACCCGAATCCTCCGCGGGCTATGGCGGCGGGGGCCACGGCCCGCGCGGCAATGGCTTTGGTGGTGGCGGCTCGGGCTTGCCCGAGTATCGGGTTCCGGGACACACCTACCAACTCGGCATGTGGTTCGCGCTCATCGGCATCGTGATGCTTTTTGCGGGGTTCACCAGTGCCATGGTGGTGCGCCGCGGAATGTCCTTTGACTGGGTTTCCATCGCCGTGCCGCCCTTGCTTGGGGTGAACACCGGCATATTGCTGGCCAGCAGTCTGACCCTGGAATTTTCGCGCCGCGCCCTCTCCGCACACGCCGCGGTGAACTTCATCCGCTGGCTGGCGGCGACAGTGGCGCTCGGCGTCGCCTTCCTCGCCGGGCAACTGGTGGTTTGGCGCGAACTCGCGGCGCGCGGGGTTTATCTTGCCACGAATCCCAGCAGCTCGTTCTTTTATGTCTTGACTGCCGCGCACGGGGTGCACTTACTGGGCGGCGTGCTGGCGCTTGGCTACGTGGTGCTTCACGCCGGCCGCATGGCGCGAGGACGCGAGCGCCGCACCGCGCTCGACGTCACCGCGATCTACTGGCACTTTATGGATGCGCTCTGGATTTACATCTTCTTCTTGCTGACGAGGTGGGCGTAGGAATCGATGATGGGTGGTTGCCGAATGAGCCGCAGGACGGCGACAGAGAGTAGCCCACGGCGTAAGCCGTGGGAGAAGAGGCGCAGAAAAGGATTATTAAGCCCCGAAGGAGCGACAGAAGGCAGCAGGGAACGTCCCGGAATGTCTATTGCTGACTGCCTACAGCTTTCTGCCGCCCCTGTCGGGGCTGGAGGGTGTAAGAAAAGCTTCTCCGACCCCACGGCTTCCGTCGTGGGCTACATTATTCCGCCCGCTACGCGGGCTAACCTCATCGGGGGATAAGGTATGGCGAGCCAGGAAGCGATTAATACAAACTTGCACGGCGTCCGGGAATCGGCGTGGGGTGGCGGCGTGGCGCCGTTCGCCACCGGCTCGAAGAAGCTCGGCATGTGGCTCTTCATCATGTCCGACGCCATCACCTTTGCCGCTCTGCTCATGGCTTACTGTTACGTGCGTGTAGCGAGCGACAACTGGCCCACGCCGTTCGAGTTCTATCCCGCCCTGGTAAAAGCCACGGTGATGACTTTCATCCTGCTCTCGAGTTCGGTCACCATGGTGATGGCCGTCCAGGCGTCGAAGCGCGAGCAGCGCGCCGCGGCGGTCAAGTGGATACTGGCGACGATGTTCGGCGGGCTGCTATTCGTGGTCATCCACGCCACTGAGTGGGTGGGACTTTTCCGGGAGGGCGTGCGCCCATTTCACAACCCCTGGGGATCGCCGCTGTTCGGCGCCTCCTTTTTCACTCTGACGGGCTTGCACATGACCCACGTCTTCTGCGGCATCATCTACCTGGGCGTGGTCGCGGGCTGGTTCGGCAAGGGCAAGCTGGGCGCGGAAGATGTAGAGGTCGCGGGGCTGTACTGGCACTTTGTGGACTTGGTATGGATGTTCATTTTTCCGCTGGTGTACGTGCTGTCGATTAAGGGGTAGGAAAATTGGTGATTGGCGATCTGTGATTTGTGATGGCCGCGACCCCTTAAAATGTTGTGGAGGCCGCAAGGGCGCACACTGAACAATCGCAAATCACCAATCGCAAATCACCAATGGTAGGGGGGTTCATGAGCGCACCGACTGAACACACTCACGCCGAAGGCTCCACGCGGATATTCCTGATCGTCTGGTTTTGGTTATTGGCGCTCACCGGGGTGGAGGTTTTTCTCGGCTATAAGCAATTGGAATTGAAGCTGATGCTCGTCCTGCTGATGGGCCTCTCGGTGATCAAGGCGGCGCTGATCATCGCCTATTTTATGCACCTCCGCTACGAACGGGCAAGCATGGCGGCCACCCTTATACCGGCGCTCGTCATCGTGATTGTGCTCATGAATGTCTTCCTCCCCGACAGCCTGCGGTTGCTGCATATGCGGCCGCATTAAGGCAGTAAGCAGCAGGCAGTAAGCGGCAGGCAGTAAGCAGCAATCGTCAGGTAGGAATTGCAAAGGCAAAATGCAAAAGGCAAAAGGCAAAACCGAGGATGCCCGGTGTAACCGCGGACGAGAAGGTGGGGGGGATAGCTCGGCTCTTTGCCCTTTGGCAGTCTACCAAGCGCAACGGTCGAAGCCCAGGAAGCTCGCACTTTTGACTTTTGCCCTTTGCCTTTTGACTTTTGCCTTCTCTGCCGGCCTGCTGCCTACGGTTCTTCACGCCCAGGGATGCGCCATGTGTTACACCAGCGCTTCCGCGGCAAGGTCCACTGCCAAGCAGGCCTTGGCCAGCGGAACCTTGATTCTCCTGGCGCCCCCGATAGTGTTTTTTGCCCTGATCATTGTGGTAGTCTATAAGCACCGGGACAAGTTTCGCGAACCTGACAACTGGCGGCCTGAGCACGATCGCGAGTTGCAGGAATTGTTGGCGGACCTTGCGCCGGCAAAAGGGAATCACCAGATCTCCCAATTCGATCAAGGGGCAAGACCATGACGGAAAACCATCCTTGGCTTCATCGTTACGCTGCGTTCGTCGCCTTTTGCACTTTTCTACTCATTATTGCGGGGGCGCTGGTCACCGGCAATGACGCCGGCCTTTCGGTTCCCGACTGGCCCACGTCTTTCGGCACCTTCCGCATGCCGCGCATGGTGGCAGGGGTAAAGTTTGAGCATGGCCACCGCATGATTGCGGGAACCGTTGGCATCCTCACCCTGATTCTGGCCCTATGGCTCTGGCGCCAGGACTCGCGCCGCTGGGTTCGTTGGGTAGGCTTTGCGGCCGTGATGGCGGTGCTGGCACAGGCATTATTGGGCGGAATCACCGTGCTGTGGTATCTGCCTGTGGCGATTTCTACGGCGCATGCCACTTTGGCGCAAATTTTCTTCTGTCTCGCGGCCAGCCTCGCCTTTTTTACCGGCGCCGACTGGCGTTGGGACGAGAACAAACTGGAAGACCCATCCACTCCCTCGTTCCAGCATGCCACCATGATCACCACCAGCGCCATTCTGGTGCAATTGATTCTGGGCGCTGTGTATCGCCATTCCAAGGATGGAACCATCACCCCGCATGTGGTGGGCGCCTGCGTGGTCACTTTGCTGGTGGGCTGGGTTGTTTCCACCGTCCTCATGCGCTTCGCGAAGCAGCCGGCCTTGCTGCACCCCGCGCTGCTCCTGGGAGGATTGCTGGTGGCGCAACTCTTTCTCGGCATGGGTTCGCTCATTATGAAGGTGGCAGCGCGGAACGCTCCGCAGCCGCTACAGCCCGTAGTGGATATCACCACCGCGCACGTAACCGTGGGCGCGCTGGTTCTGGTAACAAGTCTGTACCTTACCTACCAGGCGCGCCGATTTCTCGTGACTCCCAAGCAGGAAATGAAGGTCGCTTCAGCGCCACATCAGGCAACGACATGACGCAAGGCAGGCTAAACTCGTCCCGCGCGGCCGCCCCATCGGAGCGGCGTCCACGGCCGGCGTGGCTGGTCCACTTGGCCGACTACTGGACGCTCACCAAGCCGGAGGTCAACTTCCTGGTGCTGATCAGCGCCTTGGTAGGGTTTTACCTGGCCGCCCCCGGGGCCGTGAACGGGTGGTTGCTATTCCACACGTTGATGGGAACTTTGCTGGTTGCGAGCGGCACCGGCACACTCAATCAGTATCTCGAGCGCCGCACGGACGCCTTCATGCGCCGTACCGCGAACCGGCCCCTGCCGGCGGGACGGTTGACACACCAGGAAGCCTTGTGGTTTGGAATTTTGCTTTCCGTCGTCGGGGGGGCGGAACTTTGGATCGCCGCCAACCCGCTGACCAGCGTGCTGGCGCTGGCGACCCTCGCTACCTACCTGATCCTTTATACGCCTTTAAAGCGTCATACACCACTTTGCACGCTGGTCGGGGCGTTTCCCGGGGCCATGCCGCCGCTTATTGGCTGGGCAGCGGTCCGAAACGGCTTGAGCGGTCAGGCCTGGGTGCTTTACGCCATCCTGTTCTTATGGCAGTTCCCCCACCTCCTGGCGATCGCCTGGATGTATCGAGAGGATTATGCCCGCGCGGGATTGCAGATGCTGCCGCGCCACGATCATGACGGCCGCGCCACGGCGCGGCAGGTCATTACCTATTCGCTTGCGCTCCTGCCCGTAAGCTTAATTCCGGCGTTTACAGGCCACGCCGGAAAGGTATATCTGGTGGGCGCAGGAATTCTGGGTGTGGGGTTTTTGTATTACGGGGCACGCCTGGCGGCCGCGCGAACCAACGTCATCGCTAAGCAATTGCTGATGGCGTCGATTGTCTACTTGCCGCTGGTCTTGGCGCTATTGATGTTTGATCGGACGCAACGCTGAGAAGAAGGAGCCGGAAGTCGGGAGTCAGGAGAAGCGCAGCCTTTTTTCTGATTACTGACTACTGACGGACTTGGCGAGTTTTTCTTCCAGCCGCCGAATCGTGGAATCTAACCAGACCAGTAACGCCTGTTCGGCTTCTTCACGTTTTCCGGCTTCTTCCAGCTCCGAGATGCTGTTTCCTTGCTCGTTTAGCGGGATGAACTGGCACGGGATGTCTTCGTCCTTGTGTTCCTCCGGTACCCACTCCCACAGTAGACATTCATTGCAAGGATGCTTTTTGACTTGTTCGGTGACATTCAGGCACGTGATGGAATCGCGGAAGAGGCGCTCCTCTTTCCAAGGTGTGCGCACGGAGCGGCCATACCCGCCGTCCTTTACAATGTCTCGTTGCAACTTAAGTTGGTCTATAATCTCTTTGAGGTCGGGTTCCATGATTTCTGCCTCCTTCCAGCGCTCTGGGGGAGAAAGTATCATCAATCCAGACACTGGCAGCAATACGAACCAGTGCAATTGAGTTGCCATAGGAAATCGATTGATTTTGAGCAACTTACCTCGCACATAAGGGCATTTCAGTCTAGAAGGTTTGGGTCAAAAAGCCCATTTTCGCCGGAACTGCCGAGGGTTTTCCCTATCACCTTTGGGACGACCGCCCTGGTCGATGCTCAAACCGAAGTTGAAACCGGTAAGGGGGAGGCAAGCGGAACCATGTTTGAGGACATTTTCTTGTTGGTCTTCTGTTTGATCCTGGCCATCGGGGGATTGGCTACAGTCGTGTGGGGACTTGTAACGGGCCGATTCTTTACCATCGACGGCCTTTGGTTAGCCTTAATTAGCCTGACCCTATCCGCGGTCTTCGGGGGGAATATCGCTTGGTCGATCTACACGGGTGAGTTTCAGCGCATTCTTCATGAGCCTCGAAAAGGCTCTTCCCCGAGCGATCCCGCGGATCAAACGGCGGCAGGTCACAAATGATACATTTTCTCCCGTTGGTTGATGCCACATTGAACGCCACCAGCGCTGTGCTGCTGGTCTGCGGCTTTTACTTTATCCGGCAGAGGAACATTCCCGCACACCGGGCTTGTATGCTTGCGGCATTCGCAACCTCGACTCTATTTCTCATCTGCTATCTGACCTACCATTATTTCCACGGGGTAACCCATTTCCCTGGACACGGTTTTGTCCGCACCTTTTACCTTACCTTGCTGGGCTCACATACGATTCTCGCCGTCGTGATCGTCCCACTGGCGCTGACGACGCTCTACCGGGCTTGGCGCCGGCGTTTTGACCTGCACCGCCGCATCGCCGTCTGGACACTGCCTTTGTGGATCTATGTTTCCATCACTGGCGTTGTGGTGTATTGGATGCTTTATCATATGCGATTCAGTTGAAGTCAATAGAGTGGAAGTCTGAGGCCCAGGGCACCGTCAAAATCTAACGGGGTTGAAAAGGACCCCTCACCTGCCATCCTCCGTCGGGCCCCCTCTCCCCTGGTAGAGGGCGGTGATTTTGATTTCTCTCCCTCTCCCTTGGGGAAAGGGGGAACCGCAAGGCGGGGAGTGAGGGGGTTCTTCGGGGGTGATGCATTCATGGCCATGGAGGTATGCGACGCCCGCGACCTTGACGGAACCCTGCTGAGGCCTTGAATTTGCCGTAGATGTTGTCGGGTAGGCCCCAAGCATGCGGTCGCATTACCCCCACAGACGTTCCGTTTTGTTGATCTATGTCATAACAGGGCGCACCGTCATCTATTAACCCCTTTCCAACTTGAAGCCGTACCCGCCTTGTGCTAGCCTTAACACGCATGTAATCTTCCTGGAATGGAGGTGACTCTCCCATGAGCACTCCTACCGAGGCCGTCCGGGAGCAATTGATGGTCGGCAACGAGGAATATCGGCGTCTCCGCGATGAACACACCCGTTACAAAACTCAACTCAACGAGCTTTCCGCCAAAACGCACCTTTCCGATCAGGAGCAGGCGGAAGAAGTGCGCTTGAAAAAGCTGAAGCTGCGGGCGAAGGACCAGATGGAATTGCTGGTCCGGCAGGCTCAAGTCGTCCACTAGATCCGGCATCGGGGTGGGCTTAGGGGTTCAAGTCAAGCAACCCGGCCATGAAAGCGGGCGCGGGTGAAGTGTAGAAAAAGCACGGCCTGGTATTGGTACAGTTGGCTGTAGCGGCGCTTCATGAGCGCCGGAATTTATAAGATCAAAAAGCCGTCGGCCCCTGCCTATGTCAGGGCAGGCTTCGGCCGCTACAAAAAACGAAACTGTACCAGCACCCAAGGTCTCCAGGTGGAGGCGGAGGGGCTTTTGGCGGTGTATAATAGAGGTCCATGGTTAAGGACGGCTACTGGTACGGTTTGCCCCTGGTGTTAATCGCTGGCGGCCTAATGGGGTTTTGGCTGCACCACCGCAGCCCTTTTCTTCTGGCTGTCACCCTCTTCTTTGCAGTCCTTTCTTTCCTCGTTCTCAACTTTTTTCGCGACCCGGAGCGGCCCGTTCCCGTTGAGCCGCATGCCATCGTTTCCCCAGCGGATGGGCTAATCGTTCAGCTTGCCGAGGAAGAATTTGGCAGCCGGCCCGTTCGCCGGCTGAGCATCTTCATGTCGCCACTCGACGTCCACGTGAACCGGGCGCCCATCGCCGGCAACATCAAGGCCATCAACTACAAAAAGGGCTTTTTCCGGGTTGCCTCGCAGGATTTGGCTTCCATCGAGAATGAGCAGAATGTCTTCACCGTCGAGGGGGAGCAGGGGATAATTGTGGTCAAGCAAATCGCTGGCTTGTTGGCCCGGCGTATCGTATTCTGGAAGCGATTAGGCGACACGCTCGCGCGTGGCGAGCGTGTGGGAATGATCAAGTTCGGTTCGCGCGTGGACGTGCTTGTGGCCCCCACTGTCGAGTGGCGGGTCAAAGTAGGAGACCGCGTGCGGGCAGGGAGCAGCATCCTTGGAACTACCACCCCCCAAGCCAATTGAGCGCCATGGCGTGCGCCGTGGCATTTATGTTCTGCCCAGCCTTTTTACCGTGGGCACGCTCCTCTGCGGCTACTATGCCATTCTTTCCACCCAGCACGCCGGAGAATTACTGGCCGCCGCGGCGGGCGCCACCCTGACCTCGAAAGGAGCGGAGTTAGGTCTTTTGGCCGCCGCCGCACTAGATAACGCTTCCAAAGCCATCGGCTGGGCCATTTTGTTTGACGGCCTCGATGGCCGCATCGCCCGCATGACGAACACCGCCTCTCCCTTCGGACGTGAGCTCGATTCCCTGGCCGATGTCACCACCTTCGGTGTGGCCCCGGCTGTATTGGCTTACGTTTGGGGTGTGCGTGGCATCATGGAACTGGCAGGCACACCACAATTCTTCCAGAACATCCGCGAAATTGCGTGGCTCCTCACCTTCGCGTACGTCATTTGCGGCGCGGCGCGCCTGGCCCGCTTCAACGTCGATACTGTCAAGCCTGCCTCTGACCGGCGATTCTTTGTGGGCATGCCCATTCCCGCCGCTGCCGGATTCGTGGCCGCCGTCGTCCACTTTTATAAGCAGCCGTTAACCTCCTGGCCGCTCTCTTTGCTTTGGCTGGTGATCGTGGGGATTCTGGGTTTCCTCATGGTCAGCCGCATGAAATATTACAGCTTCAAAACGCTCGACCTCCGCAAGCGCCGGTCTTACCTGGCCATCATCGCCATCGGCCTGGTCATTGTGGGTATCTGGCGTTTCTCTGAGCCTGTCCTGTTGACCTTGGGCATCACCTACACGATTTCCGGCATCGTCCTGCGGATTATCTCGAAAATTCGGCCTCATCCGCCGGCACCCGAAGAGGTCCACGCCGCATGAAACCGGGCAAGGAAGGGTACCGGGTCGCGGTGGTGGGAGCTTCGTCCTTACTCGGCAAAGAGTTGATGTCCGTTCTGGAACAGGGGAAGTTCCCGGTTTCGCGTTTGCTGACTTTTGAAGCGGACGAAGGCGAACCCGAGCTTCCCATCATTGACTTGAGCCAGGCCTCCGCCACTACGGTCGAAGACGGCCAAATCAGCGAGGGGGAGCTGGACTTTGCTTTCCTCGCCGGGCGCCTGCGACAGTTGCCTGCCTTTCTAGGCTCCTGGTCCCAGCAAGGGAGCGCCACTCGCTGCCTGGTTATTGACGCTTGGGGTGAGGGTTTGGGGGCGGGCGGTGATTCTTCCGGCGGGGAAACCGGGACCGGACCTCTGGTGGGTATACCTTTTCTCGACCGCCGCTACCCGGTGGCAGGAGTCCATTCGGCAGCCGGGCGCATGCACGTTTCCGCGCACCCCGCTGTCATTGTCATCAGCAGCCTGCTGCTGCGTCTGGCGGCACGCTTCCCGTTGAAAACCGCAGTGGCGCAGGTCTTTAGCTCGGCGTCGGAGTGCGGCTCGCGAGGCGTGGAAGAACTCCAGAGGCAGACGGTGAATATCCTGAGCTTCCAGAAAATTCCCGATCAGATCTTTGGCGCGCAACTCGCGTTCAATCTGCTTTCACGCTTGGGAAGGTCGGGGACGGGTGAGATGGCGGCGCTCGAAACCCGCCTGCGCCGACAGTTGCACCACTATCTGGGCGAGCGCGTCCCGCGCCCCGCGCTGCGGCTGCTCCAAGTCCCCGTTTTCTATTCTGTAGGCGTCTCTCTCTACGTTGAAATGACGGAGCCGGTAACGACGGAAGCCGCCACTGCGGCGCTGGCCGGGGAACGCATCAAGGTTCGGCGGTCCACCCTCGACGCTCCCACGCAGGTCGAGGTGACGGGTTCGAGCGACATTTTGGTAGACAGTATTTCCATCGACGCCGCGCATCCAAACGGATTGTGGCTCTGGGCGGTGGCAGATAACTTGCACTTGGCGGCCACCAACGCGGTGGAACTTGCCGCCAGCCTGCGCGAACAGGCCCGTGCCTGACGGAGTATCCACAGATTACGCAGATTTCGCGGATTCAAGAAAACGACTGAGAGAGCGCGCAGGAGGGTGGACTGGAGTTTTCTACCCTCGCCCCCTTGGAGCAGAGGGTGGCGCGAAGTAGCGCCGAGTGAGCGGGTCACGCGGGCATCGGGGATTTAAAGGAACAAACTTGAAGAACGACGAACGGAATTCGAAACTCGAAAGTCGAACCTCGGCGCTAACCGGAGATCGGGCCGGGCGATCGGCCCCTACTGCCCACCCCCCGCATTCTACTACCTTCTGCCTTCGGCCTTCTGTTTTCTGCCTACTGCTTACTGCCCACTGTTTACTGTTCTTCCCCGCGTGCGGCTACCATGTGGCGGGCACCGCAACCCGCATTCCGCCTGACGTTCGAACCATTGCCGTGCCGGCGTTTAAGAACGTGTCAACCACTTTCCGCATCGAGCAGCAACTCACTTCCGCCGTTACGCGTGAGTTCCTGGAGCGCACGCATTATCGCATCTTACCCAACCCCGCCGACGCTGACGCGGTCCTGGAAGGGACTGTTCAGGACGTTCGAGCCCGCGCCATAACGTTCGACGTTAACACCGGCATTGCCACGTCCTTGCAGGTTCAGGTCATCGCCGATGTAAAACTCGTAGACCGCCACTCTCACAAGATCCTATTCTCTAACAGCAAATACTTGTTTCGCGAAGAGTATCAGGTGAGTGAAACTCCCTCCTCCCTGTTCGAGGAGGATAAGCCCGCGCTCGACCGCCTTTCGCGCGATCTCGCCCGCACCCTCGTAACGGACATTCTCGAGAATTTCTAGCTCAAATCAGGCGTAGCATCGGCCTTCAGGTCGGCACTTATGCGATCTCCTCTGGTATTGCCCTAAAGGTCAGCGCTATTGCGGTGCCCCTCGGTCCGGCCCAGGGATGCTCACGGGTCGCCCTTCGCGCACGGATTGGTAGATCGCCTGGACCACCGCCACGTCGCGCAGACCTTCGGCGCCGTTGGGCCCCGGCTCACGATTACGCCGGATGCAGTCCGCGAGGGCATCAATCTCCAGCGCCAATTCGTTCATGACCTGGTACTTTTTCTCGAACCAACGCCCGGCGATGCGGCCATAGAGCCGCCGCTCCTCATCGTATTGGTAGGCGGGGGCGAGCGTGGCCCAGCCTTTCTCCCCCACAATGGTCAGGAACGATTCCTTTGCCCCGCCCCAGCTTGCCGTCCCCTGCATCACCAAGCCGTCGGGGAAATTGAGCCGGAAGGCAATGTTCTCATCCACCTCATGGAAGACTTCCGGGTCGACGGTCCATTGATAAGCCGCCGCTTCCACCGGGTCCTTGCCCGTCACCCAGCGCGCGGTGTTCACGAGGTAAACGCCCACGTCGGGAAGCGCTCCACCGCCCGCCAGCCGATGGTCAAAGTGCCAAGCCGCCCTCCCGATTCTCGGATGCATATAGGTCGAGAACGCCGAATGGATAATCTTAAGCCGCCCCAGTTTGCCGCTGTCGACCAGCAATTTCAGATCGAGCGCCGCGGGTTCAAAGTACTTGCGATAAGCGATCATCAAGCGCACGTGGCTGGCGCGGCAGGCGTCGATCATCTGTTGGCACTCTGCCACGCTGGTAGCCATGGGCTTCTCGCAAAGCACGTGTTTGCCGGCGGCCGCCGCCTGCACGGTGAACTCCGCATGCGTGCTGTTGTTGGTGGCAATATAAACCGCGTCCACCTGGGGGTGACCCAGGCATTGTGCGTAGCAATCGTATTGGTAAGAGTCGCTGGCGCCAAACTTCTTCGCCAGGCGCCGCGCCTTGCGTTCGTCGCCGCTCACCAACGCCACCAGTTGGGCTTTGCGGCTGTGGCGGAAACCGGGCAACACCGCGTATTCAGCAAAATGGCCTAGTCCCACCACCGCATACCCGATTCGACCCGAAACTCCCATGTTGGTTCTCCCTCGCGCAGAGGTATAAACAGGCATTCCTTTTGATTATCAGGCGTTTGTCAAGCTGGCATGGCACGACACTTGAGATGTAGCACAGGGTATAATAATATGCCATCGGAGTTAAGGCCACGATCCCGATTTGTTTCTTGGCAATAGTATGCTGAGTTGTCCTAAATGCCATGCGGGGGTTCCGGAAGGGATGCACTTTTGCCTTCAATGTGGCGTCGCCCTTAAGTCCACTTTCTCCCCCGCCACGCCTCATGTGGGGGTTGATCCCCGGAGGCCAGCGGTGCCCGTGCCTCCGCCTCCTGCACCTGCCCCACGGCCCTCCGTGATTGCAGCGTCGCAGCCGTCGCCAAGGGAGGCACCCACGGTCCCACTGAAAATCGCTCCCACTCCGGTGATCGCCCGACCCGCTTGGACTCCCGCGGAGAATTTACGCCCCAGCCTCGGCGACGATATGGTGGAAGTCGACGACGAATCTTTGAAGAAATCTTTTCTGAGACCGCTTACCCGCACGGGAGCGGTGCTCTGCCGTTTTTGCCGAGGCCCGCTGGATCTGGCGGGGGAGTTCTGTGAGCAATGTGGCGCGCCGGTCATGGAGGCTGCCCCCCCCGGAACAATACAGCCCAAACCTCAGCCCGCCTCGCCGCCCGTTCCGCCGCCCGCGCCGCCTCCGCAGGTCGGGAGCGCGCCCGCGCATCTCCCCGGTGCTGCGCCCCACCCACGGGCCAAACCTACCGTGCTCACGGAGGCGGCACATCCCACAGCAATGGACATGCCGGCACCCGTTGTTCCCGCTTCGCCACCCGCCCCGCCTGCCGAAGAACACGCTTCGGGCTTGGTCGATCGCCTGAAAGGTCTGTTCAAGAAAAACTGACATCTCAGGTTCGGCAATCAGGACATACGATTGGTGCGGATTTCTTGCCACGGGAATGGAAGGGGCGGGTATGAACAAAGCCCACCCTTCCGGCCGCGTTCAAAGGCGGTGAGTTGTAACAGCTAAGTCCTTTTTCATCATCAATATATCGGCCTCTGCGAAACACCCTACTGGACAAGCCATTTATTTTCTATAAGTTATCGGCCTGGCAGGAATTTTGATGCTCTTTCCGTGATTTCGGGGCGCTAAAATCATGCTATCTCTTTTATTTTCATTGACTCATCGGCAATAAAGGTAAACCGTTTGTTTTCATAAACTCATCGGGTTTGCAACGTTTTCTGATTTCACGCACCATTGTTTTCAGTAACATTCCGGCTTTGAACGTACACTTTTTTTATTTTTTCCTGCGGGCTTCCGCTGTAATTTTCATGGACAAATTGGCGTCCCGCCAGGCGAGTCGCAGCCTCGAACTTTCTCCCCGAGCCACCAGGGCTGCGTCCCCGCAGCACTTACCGCCTTCCGACTTTGCCTGTCTCTGGTCACTCGTCACTGATCCCTCGTCATTGCCTCTTGCCGGTCGGGCGCCGTTCCTCGCGCCCATTGGTGTGTATTCACGCCAGCAACCGTTCTTTAATAGTAGCCTAGCAATTCACCATCCATCGCCAATGCCGATGTTGGCGAATTTCCTGCCGGTAGGAGGAAAAGCAGCGCTAGCACCTGCCCTAGCCGGGATTTCTCACCACGAGTATGGAAGGGCGGGGCTTTACAGGTTGTGCAAAAACCCTTCGGCACCGTCATTCTGAGGAGCCGAAGGCGACGAAGAATCTCGCATCGCCTTGAAAATACTCGAGCGAGATCCTTCGCTGCGCTCAGGATGACAGCATTGGGGCGTTTTTCCGCCGCCCGTTTAGCCACGCCGTTACAAGCCCTTTCTGATTTTTCCTGTGTCCCGCCTCCCCGGAGCAAGGATAGACCCTCCTCTGGCACCGGGCGTGCATTCAAGGGGGTGAGGCTTAGGTGTAAAGGGAAAACAACGACAAAAGGTCGCGTTTTAACCCAATGGCCTCGATGATTCACGAGTTTTGCCGCTATTGTTACTGGAGGGATTCATGGAGATTCTTGAGAAGCTGCGCGCGCGCGCCCGGATTTTTCCCCAACACATCGTTCTTTTTGAGGGCGAGGAAGACCGTACGCTGGCAGCCGCTCGCCTGATCGAAAAGGAAAAGCTAGCCCACCTGACTCTGCTCGGGGACGTCAATAAGATCAATTCCCGTCTGCAAGCATTGGGGATCAGGTTGGAATCCTCCCAGCTTCTCGACCCTCCATCCAGCCCCAAGCTGGAGGAATATACCGACCTGCTTTTCGAGCGCCGCCGGGCGAAAGGCATGACGCCGGAGCAGGCGCAGAAAGCAGCCCGGCAGCCGCGCAACTATGCGGCGCTGATGGTGTCCGCCAAAGATGCGGATGGTTCCGTGGGCGGCGCGTTGAACACCACGGCGGACACGGTGCGCGCGGCGCTGTGGGGGATCGGGGTGGCCCCGGGCGTCTCCCTGGTATCGAGTTTTTTCCTGATGCTTTCTCCGCGTAAGAACCTGGGCGCCGACGGCGCCACGCTGTTCGCGGACTGCGCGGTGGTGCCACAGCCCACGCCCTCGCAGTTGGCGGATATCGCCATCGCCACGGCCGCCAGCGCGCGCGCTTTGCTGGAAGTCGAACCGCGAGTGGCCTTGCTCTCCTTTTCCACCCGCGGCAGCGCCGAGCACGCGATGATTGACGCCGTGCGCGAGGCCCTCGAGTTCGTCAAACAGCGTGCGCCGCAACTTGCCGTGGACGGCGAACTCCAACTGGACGCCGCCCTGATCCCGGAAATCGGCTCGCGCAAGGCGCCCGATTCCGCGGTGGCGGGACGCGCTAATGTGCTGATTTTCCCCGACCTGAATGCCGGCAACATCGGTTACAAGCTGGCTGAGCGCTTCGGCGGGTGCGAAGCCCTCGGGCCCATTCTGCAAGGGTTGGCCAAACCAGCCAACGACCTTTCGCGCGGCTGCAAGGCGGAAGACATTGCGCAGGTCGCGGTGATCACCTCCATTCAAGCGCAAAGCTTGAAGCAGGAGCGGAAGGCCGCGTAAGCCTGAATTCCGAATTTAATCGGGGAGCGCGGAGCGAGTAGCGCGGAGTTAGGCGTGGTTTGTCTTACTCCGCGGCCCTTGTTCATGCGACCTCGACACCGGTTTTGGTACCTAAGCTCAAACAGCCGCGGAGTAATTCCGCTCGGGGCGGAATAACTCCGCGCTACCCCGTTAGCTTCACCCGATCCTACCCGCGGCGATACACGATGCTGCCGGCAACGATAGTGGCCGTGACAGCGCCCCGGAACGTGCGGCCGTCGAAGGGAGTATTGCGGCTCTTCGAGCGGCCTTCGGCCGCGTGGTAAGTCCAGGCAAGATCAGGATTGAAGAGAGTGAGGTCGGCCGCTCCGCCGATCCGTAATCGGCCGAGCGGCTGGTTGATGATTCGCGCGGGATTGGCGCTCAGCAGTGAAATCATGTGCCAGAGTGAGATCAAGCCCGTATGGACGAGTTCCGTCAGGACCAGGCCCAGCGCGGTCTCCAGCCCGATGATGCCGAAGGGTGCGCCGGCGCCGAGGGGCTTCGCTTTCAACTCCGGCGCGTGCGGAGCGTGGTCCGTAGCGATAGCATCGACGGTGCCGTCGGCAATACCGGCGCGAATCGCTTCCACGTCCGCGGCGCTGCGCAAGGGAGGATTCATTTTGGCGTTGGTGCCATGGGCCAGCACCGCTTCGTCCGTGAGCGTGAAATGGTGGGGTGTGACTTCGCAGGTCACGCGCACACCGCGGCGTTTGGCTTGCCGCACCATGTCCAGCGCTCGCGCGGTGGAAAGATGCGCGATGTGCAAATGCCCTCCCGTGGCTTCCGCCACCACCAGGTCGCGCGCCACGCACACATCCTCAGACAAGTTGGGAATCCCGCGCACGCCGAGCTTTACCGCCACAGGCCCTTCGTTGATCACGCCGTTTGCGCTCAGGCTGGGGTCTTCGCAGTGTTCGCTGATGGGCGCGCCCAGGTCGCGGCTGTGCTCGAACGCGCGCCGGAGCAAGCCCGCCGTTTTCACCGGACGCCCGTCGTCAGAAAAGGCCACCGCGCCCGCCGCCACCAGCGCTGCAAGGTCGGTAAGCGACTCTCCCTGACTCGCCATGGATACCGCCGCTACCGGAAACACCCGCGCCAGTCCCAGGCGGCGGGCTTTCTCGGTTTGCGCGGCCACTAACGCGGGTTGATCGATGACGGGCTTGGTGTTGGGCATGGTCGCAACGGCGGAAAAGCCTCCGGCCACCGCGGCAGCCAGGCCGCTCTCGAGCGTTTCCGACGCCTCGCCACCGGGCTCCCGCAGATGCACGTGGATGTCAACCAAACCGGGCGCCACCACGTTCCCGCCCGCGTCGAGTGTTTCATCCGCTCCGCCCGCAAGGTTCGGCGCAATCTCGCGAATCACGCCATCTTCAATACGAATGTCCAACGTCCCGTCGAGATTGTCTTCCGGCGACAGAACGCGTCCGCCCTTGATCAGTATGGAAGCCATGTGGCCCTCAAAAATATCGGTAATTCGATAGGCAGGCAGTATAGCACCGGTGGGGAGCAGTGAGCGGAAAGCGGCAGCAAGACTCCGTCAAAGCCCGATAGGCTTCGAAAGGACCCCTCACCTGCCCTCCGCCGTCGGGCACCCTCTCCCCTTTGGAGAGGGCTGTGATTTTGATTTCCATCCCTCTCCTTTGGGGAGAGGGGGGACCGCAAGGCGGGGGGTGAGGGACATAGGCGCTAGACTAAGCAATTTCCGGTCCGGCCCCGAAGGGGCCAACCGTGGGTAGCCGCAGGTTTCAACCTGCGGCTCGCAGAACCCCATGCCCCCTTCAACCCCGACCGGGTTGACCGTGGGAAAGGTCGGCCCTTTCACGGCCGAATTCCTTTCTCGCCTTCGGTTTCCGTAGGTTTCACCTATGGCTACTCATGGTGTCCCGCTCCGCGGGAAGGAAGGCGGCGAATCATCGGGTGGCTTATGCTTGCGCCTATGGGGGTGAGGGGGACCCAAGGATCAGGCCGGCAAAACAAACGGGAATAGCGGCAGCAGGCAGTCCTTCACCGGTTGGTAGGTTTTGCGGTGCTCGGGGCAGGGACCGAAGCGGACGAGCGCGTTCATGTGATCGCGCGTGCCGTAACCTTTGTTTTTGGCAAGGCCGTATTGCGGGAATACTCCGTCGAGTTTTGCCAGGTGCTCGTCACGCGCCACCTTGGCCAGAATAGAAGCGGCGGCAATGGAAACCGAGCGCGCGTCGCCGTGAATGATGGCGCGGTGAGGAATGCAAAAGTCCCCGCCGGCTTCGCGCAGCGGCATGGCGTCCGTGAGAATGTAATCGGGGGCGGGGCTGAGAGCCCTGAGCGCCCGCAGCATACCTTGCCGCGAAGCTTCGTAAACATTCAGCGCGTCCACTTCCTCGGCGGTGATTGCCACCACCTGCCACGCCAGAGCCTTCGCGCGGATTTCTTCCGCCAAAACTTCGCGCCGGCGCGCCGTGAGCTTTTTGGAATCGTCGATGCCTGGGATCGATATCGTGGGGTCAAGGATGACTGCGGCGGCATAAAGCGGCCCCAGCAGCGCCCCGCGCCCGGCTTCGTCGCAACCCGCGATGAATCGGCGCCCCTGGCGCAAGGCCAGCGATTCAAGCTGGCGCGTACATCGGAGGTCGGCGGGGTCGCGTGGTCTTGGCATGATGATCGGACTTAGTTTTATCCGCGCCAGAGTGGGAGCGCAAGCAAGAATTGGGTACGTGATTCATTTTGATGCGGACGGGCTTCAACCTTCCCGTTTGGATATGGAGTAGGGGCGGTTCGCGAACCGCCCTCCCTTTTTAATTGCCGTCTCGATCCTAAGGTTTCACCTACGGCAAATGATCTTCCCCCCTGCGCGGAGGGCCGAACGGCTGGCGGGCGCGCCGTGTGAAGGGCAGCACTGCCTCGCGCCTATTTTTTCAGCAAGGCCTCTTCGACGGAACGCAGCATCATGACATCTTCCTGGTTATAGGCGAGAACTTCATTCTTGACGCTCTCGTCCCGGGTGGTTTCGTATTTCTTCCACATTTCGTCGGCCCATTTGCCGTCTTTGCCCGAAAGTTTTCGCTTAAGCCCCAGGTTCTGCTCCACCACCTTCAGCCCCCCCCAGAGGCCTTTCCTCCAGCATTCCGGACACAGGTCCACGTGCGCGAACTCCTGGTCGAGCACGACTCCAAGTTGCGCCGCAATCACCGGGAAGTCGAACCCCACATAACCCTTTACCTTGTCGGGAAGCGACCGCCCGTTGTATGTCACCAGCCGCTCCACCCCCCTGAGTATGAGCATCAAATTGGTCCGCGTCACATCGTTACCCACCAACTGAATGAAAGCGTCGCGCTCCCCGTCCAGAATTCTTACGCCGATGACCGTGATGCGGTGATGCTTGTAGTCCTTGAACAGCCGCTGATCGGTAAATGTCCCGTCGTAGCTGGTTTCGATGTCAAGGTAGGCGGTTTTCATAGTTTCCTCGCTCCGCAACAAGAAGTGATGACCACCAAGACACAAAGACACCAAGTGAAAACGGCAAACCGGCAAACAAGAATAGCCGATGCTTCCTCTCCCTAGCCTGCCTGCCCCTAGCTTTTCTTGGTGTCTTCGTGCCTTGGCGGTATATCGTGTGGGCTCCCGGGTTCAATGGCCTTATGATGTCTCGCAAACCATCCTGTGTGAGTTCTCTAAGCCGCGACTTTAGATCGCTCAATAGTTCGCCCGGCGTCAATTTTCCCTTCCCAGGAACTCGCGGCGTTTGCGTGGCTTCGCTGGCCGTCCGGACTCGACGGAGCGCGCCAATTGTACCGCATCAAATCCGAACTTCTCCCGAACCTTGTCCGCCGCCTTGAGCACCTTGTCGAGCTTCTCGTGTTGCGCCGCATCGATCAGGCTGCGCTGAAACACGGCACGCTCCAGATTCGAGGAGCGCACGCCAATGAGCCGGATCTTCTGCCTGCCATCCCGGGCATTCTCAAACAGCCTCAGCACATTGGCGAAAATGACGGCGTCAAGGTTGGTCGGTTCATCCAATGTGACGTCGCGCGTCAGGGTTTTGAATGGGGCAAAGCGGAGCTTCAGCCCCACCGTGCGCGCGAAAAGGCGGTGGTCGCGCAGGCGCCGGCCCACGAGTTGAGCCAAGTAAGAAAGCGTTCTCTCGATTTCCTCCAGGTTGTCGATGTCCGTGTCGAAAGTGGTCTCATGGCTGATCGATTTGGGCTCTTCTTCATACTGGTAAGCCTCGATATCCAGGCCGCAGGATTTGGTGTAGAGCCATTCGCCAAATTTCCCAAACCGCTCCCGCAGCTTCTCCCGCCCCATCTGTTGCAGGTCGCCGATGGTCACGATGCCCAGCGAGCGCAGTTCCGGCTCCGTCACTTTTCCAATCCCCGGCATGCGCCGAATGGGCAGCGGCCCCAGAAACCTCGCTTCGCAACCCGGGAAAACGCAAAGGAGCCCGTGGGGCTTTGCCTGGTCTGAGGCAATTTTGGAAACGAGATGAGAAGTGGAAAGGCCGATCGAGCAATTCAGGTCCGTCCGTTCCTTGATGGTGCGGATCAACCGGTCGGCGCCGCGAAACGCCGAACCGTGCAACCGTTCGCAACCGGTGAAATCAAGATAAGCCTCATCGATTGAAACCATCTCGACTACGGGGGTGAATTCTTCGAATATCCGGTGAATCTGGCGTGAATACTCACCATACTTGTGATGGTGTCCGCGCAGGAAAATCGCGTGCGGGCAGAGCTTTTTAGCTGTGCCAATCGGCATGGCTGAATGCACACCGAACTTGCGCGCCTCATAGCTCGCCGCCGCCACCACGCCACGGCCATCGGGGTCAGCACCAACGATCACAGCTTTCCCCTTGAGCGAAGGGTCTTCAAGCTCCTCCACGGAAACGAAGAAGGCGTCCATGTCTACGTGCAGAATTTGGCGCAACATCGTAGTGGGAATCTTACAAGGGTCTGGGTGCTGGATTGAACAAATTATGAATTATGAATGCTGAATGCGAAGCGTGGTCAAATCTCCGTTGCGCCAGAATAAGCCCAGGAGGCGTTGCATTCATAATTCACAACTCAGAATTTGGTCTCGCTCCGAGCACCCAGGCCCTTAGGGTTTTCTCGCGCTCACCACCCTTGGAATTCCCGCGAGGTCGGGCATCACTTCAATATCCTGCCATTCATCGCCCAGCAGTGCCAGCACGCGCTCACGCATGTTGTAACCGATTTCCACCACCACGTGGCCGCCCGGCTTCAGGACCTGAAGCGCTTGTGGGAACAGGCCAGCGTAGATTTCCTCACCGCACTCGAGGTCGCCGCCCCAGGCGAGGCGCGGCTCGAAGTCGCGCACTTCACGCTGGACCTTGTCAACCTCGTGCTTGCCCACGTAGGGAGGGTTGGAGAGGACGAACTCAAATGTTCCCGCAAAGTCGGGCTCCAGCAGCCGCTTCAGGAGATCGCTTTCCAGAAACTTGACGCGCTCCGGCGTGCCGAGACGCATGGCGTTGCGCGAAGCCACCACCAGTGCAGGGCGGGAAATATCCGCGCCGAACAATATCGCACGGGGGAATTCCGAGGCCAGGGCCAGGGCGATACATCCCGACCCTGTGCCCACGTCCACGATCCGTAACCTCGCGTCCTTGGCGTAGCCCTGCCGGTGCGCCAGTTTCAGCACGCATTCCACCAGGTGCTCCGTCTCCGGCCGTGGGATCAGGACATCTTGCGTCACCTCAAAATCCAGTCCCCAAAATTCCTGGTGGCCGGTGATGTATTGAGTGGGTTTGCCCGTGGTTCGTTCCGCGATCAGTTGGGAGTAGCGCTCGAGGGAATGCGGCGGCACAACCTCCTCTGTGTGGGTGTGCAGATAGGCGCGATCGCGCCCCAGAACGTGCATCAGCAACATTTCTGCGGCGAGTTGCGCGGAAGGCACCTGATGGGCGAGAAGGGTTTGGAGTCCTTGCCGAAGTGTGGCGCGGAGTTGCATCAGTATTGCTTAGCCGGCCAGTACGGAGGGCGCATCATCCCCCCCCGATTCGCGCGGAGGAGGTCGCTTCATTTTCTCTGCCTGGTAGTAGCCAATGAGCGCGTCGATGATATCGTCTAATTTACCATCTATAATCCGGTCGAGCTGATGCAGAGTCAGACCGATGCGATGATCAGTGACGCGATTCTGGGGATAGTTATAGGTCCGGATTTTTTCACTGCGGTCGCCCGAACCGACCATCGAGCGGCGCTCCTCGATGATCTGGTTTTGCTGATTCTGCAACTCCAGTTCGTAGAGACGAGAACGGAGGACCCGCAATGCCTTGGCGCGGTTCTTAATCTGCGACTTCTCATCCTGGCAGGAAACGATCATTCCCGTCGGCAGGTGCGTGATGCGCACGGCGGAATAGGTGGTATTCACCGACTGCCCGCCCGGCCCCGAAGAGCAAAACGTATCAATGCGAATGTCCTTGGGGTCGATTTGGATTTCCACTTCATCCGCTTCCGGCAGCACCGCCACTGTGATAGCCGAGGTGTGAATACGTCCCTGCTGCTCTGTTTCCGGAACGCGCTGCACGCGATGGACGCCGCTTTCATACTTGAGTTTGCTGTAAACCTTCTGGCCTTCCACCAGAGCGATGACTTCTTTCAGCCCACCCACTCCCGACAGGCTCGTGGAGAGCACTTCCACCCGCCAGCGCTGCACCTCAGCGTAGCGCGTGTACATGCGGAAGATTTCCTGGGCGAACAATGTGGCTTCATCGCCCCCTGTGCCGGCGCGGATTTCCAGCACTACGTTCTTCTCGTCGTTGGGATCCCGGGGCAGAAGCAGGAGTCTCAGATCCTGTTCCACCTTTTCCTGGCTCCGCTCGAGTTCCATGAGCTCCTCATGCGCCAGCGCCTTCATCTCCGGATCAGCAGAAGACTCGTCCACCAGCGCTTTCGTTTCCTTGACCGACTTGTTGAGGGTCTTCCACTCCTGAAATTTCTCCACCATCTCCGTAAGGTCCGCGCGTGCCTTAGCCGTTTTCTGATAGAGGTTGGGATCCGCCAGCACCTCGGCCTTGGCGAGTCGCTCCGTCAGCCCTTCGTACTTCGCTTCGATTTCTTCAAGCTTGTTCAAGTAATTCATAGAAAAGAGAACTCAGGAATCGGCATCGAGAATACTGGAACACACGGTATGGAACTCTCACCCCTGCCGGCCGACTGCCGTCTGTAGTCTACTGCCCTACGCCACAATCAATTCGCCGCCGTGATTCCGCTCGAGCGCCATGGCTGTATCCAAGGCCTTGATCGCGGTTTCCAGTTGGCGGTCGTCAGGCTCGCGTGTGGTGACGCGCTGAAGCCATAGGCCGGGCTGGGATGCCCATTTCCACAGGCTTCCCTTCGACTTCGCGGCAAAGCGGATGAACTCATAGGAAAGGCCGGCAATCACCGGCAGCAGAACGATCCGCCCCAGAAAGCGCAGCCAAAAAGAATGAAAAGGCAGAAACATATAGAGCACCATGGCAATGCCCATCACGACCAGGAGAAAACTGGTGCCACAACGGGGATGAAAACGCGTGCAAGCGCGCGCCGTGGCCACATCTATCGGGCCCCGCTTTTCAAAAGCCCACACCACCTTGTGTTCGGCGCCGTGATACTCAAACACGCGCTGGATTTCCTTCCATTGCGAAATCAGGAGCAGAAAGCCCAAGAACAATGCGATCCGAATCGTCCCGTCCAGTAAATTGAACGTCACGTTGTTGTCGGTTCGCAGATACCGATGGGTTATGCCGGTGGCCAAATAAAGCGGCACAAGCTTGTAAAGAAGAATGAAAAACACCAGGGAGAAAGCGACATTGGCTGCCAGCATCCAACCGCTCAGTTCCGCCGGCTTCTTGGGTTTTGCGGACTCTGACCCTGCTGCTTCCGGGTCCTCCAGCGCCTGCTCGGCGGAGTAACGCAGCGCGCGTATTCCCAGCACCATCGCCTGTCCCAGCACCCCCAGGCCGCGCAAGATGGGGTACCGCAGCCAAGGGTGCCTTTCCGACGGCCGGTCCAGGTACGCTTGCGTCACCGCCAGCGAGCCGCTGGGCTGCCGCACCGCCACGGCATAGGAGTGCGGCGAGCGCATCATCACCCCTTCGATGACCGCCTGCCCGCCCATCAGCGCCTCTTCCGGCGCCTGAAGAAGAGGCAGCGTGATCAATCGAAGCGTTTGGCGTGCTGTCGTGCCAAAGCCAGATAATATGAAAGTCATAACGAAAGAGTTCCGTCTACCCGCAAGGAGAGCTTCCCACCATAGTCTTTTCGAGGCTGCAACCCAGCGTCCCCATGGTGACACCGAAACGTCTCCACGCGCCAACGCTATCTTTCAGGATAGCTGCAATCACCGGGGGGTGTCAAATCGCGGCCAGACGGTTTTGTTTTGGCGGCGCTCGCGCTATAATGGTGACGCTTGCATTTCAGTCAAGAAAACGCGTACCTGCTGAGGCTCCGCCCATGACCGGCCCACTGCTTCGCCTGGGTGATGTAATCGACGACTATTGTCCGCGTTGTAAGCTGCTACTCAACCACGCGGTGGCGAGCATGGTGGAAGGCAATGTGGTAAAAACCGTTTGCCAGACCTGCCATAGCGAACACCCCTTCAAAAACGCGGAGGTCCCGCCCAAAAAGAAGTCAGGGCCGAAGGCGACATTATTGGATCAGGTACTGGCAAAGGTTGCGCCCGCCGCCCCGGACCCAGCGCTGGAGCAAAAAGCCCCCGAGCCCGACGAAGCCGGAGAGCCCCGCAAGAAAAAACGTACCGCAGTTCCTGCCCGCTATATTTCCCGGCACGCCACCCGGCCGCCACGGGGCAAACGCTAGGCGGCGGACCGTTCAGCCGCCGCTTCGCTTTATCACGCGGACTTTCTCTCGCGAAACCAGCTCGTATTCAGTTCCCCGCCATTCGATTCGCCGAGTGAATCCGGCCACAACAAAATTCCCCAGCATGATCCACGGAACCAGCGGCGAAAATTGCCAATAGCAGGACCCCCGGCTGCCAATTTCCGCGGCAAATAGTTCCCGCGCCACGACGGTGCGAATATAGCCTTTGCCCGCCCCGAGCAAAAGAACCGCCAATAAGGTTGCCGCCACCGCGGTCCGCTGGAATGCCGTAGCGCCCGGCATTGCCAACACCATCAATCCCAGCGTGAGAGTCCCGCAGTAGAACAGGTATGTGGCGAGCCCCAACTTCCACAGGTGTGCTGCGTATACCCGCGTGATGATGATTTGGCGAGTTGACCAGCGGAGAAATTCCCGCAGGCTCGATTCTTCCCGGGATGCCACCAGGCATCGGGGCTCAAATGCGATTTTTCCGCCCGCTTCGTGAACCGCGCGCGTCACGGCGTAGTCGTCACTGACGGTGTTAGCCCAATAGCGATCCGCAATCCCCAGTTTGTGAAAATCGGCGGCGCGGATTGCCATCGACCCACCCCACGCGAAGTTCCGATCATGGTCACCCATCATGGTAGCAATCGAGGTGTCCCACGCGGCGCGCAGCCCCGAAACAAAGCCTTCCCCCGGCAGATACCACCGGAAACCGGTGTTTACGGTGATTTGAAAGTTGGCGAGTGGCGCTACCAGTGAACGCAGCCAATCCGGGGAGGGCGCCGCATCCATATCCGCAAAGACCAGAACTTGGGCGGCCTGGTCTACGGCCTCGATTCCACGCAGCAGATTATTCACCTTTTCTCCTCGCCCGTCGGCGATGCCCGCCACAACCAGTGACGTTAGAGGTTGGCGGATTACGGCGGATGGCGCCGGCGCCTCCATGCGTTCATGCAGTTTTTGATAAGCCAAGTCCGCCGCGGTGGCAACGACGAAGACAATCTGATAATCCGGGTAGTCCTGATTCAGGTACCGGTGGAGGTTTGCCTCAAATCCCGCATCCACCCCCTTGCAGGGAATTACCACGGCGGCGGATGGCGTATAGCTTCCGCGCGGACTGCTCCGCTTCTTCCGGACCAAACGAAGAAAGCGAATCCCATCAATGAACGCCCAGGTGCTCTGCCCGACCAACAGAACTCCGAGCACGAGAAAGATCTTTATCGGCCACCACATTTGGAAATACCCAACCGCAAGACAGCTCAAGGAAAAGGCTCCGGAGAGCGCGAGTGTACCATAACGCTGCCGTCGGATTCGGAGGATGCAAGTCCCACCCTGGGCGCCCCAGCCTTCTTCGCAGGGGAGAAAGCGGACCGCGGTAGTCGGTAAGTTCGCAGCAGCACCGTCGCACCCACCAGAGTTTCTGTTAAGATTATGCTTTGCCCCCAAGGCAAGGTACCGCTCCATGTTTGCACGCCATAACCGGCTGATCGGTCTCCTTTATCTATTCGCAGATTTCCTCTTGGTTTTGGCCAGCTTCGGGCTGGCGTACGCACTCCGCGCCCACCTCGCTGGGGCGCGTCAATTCTTCCCGATTTCGAATTATCCCTGGATTTTTCCTTTGATCGTGGCTTTGTGGATCGGGGCCGGAGTGGTGGCGGGAATCTATCGCGAGGTCCACGAGGAGGATCTGCGCCGCGCCTTCGCTGATCCCCTCAAGGTCGGGCTCGCTGCCACGGTCCTTCTCCTCGCCGTAATTTCTGTCGTTAAGTTCGAATACATCAGCCGGCTGCTCCTGGGAATCTATGCGTTGATAGATCTCTTGCTGATGATCTGCTTCCGGCTGGTGGCTCGCGCCTTCGCTGCCCCCTTGCGTCGAAGCGTATCGGGTCTTCGGACCTTCCTCCTGGTGGGTGAGGGGCTGGAAATGGTGGATATTGCGCACACGCTGGAAGCCAATGAAAGCCGGGGCATGCGCCTGTTCGGATTCGTTCATACCGGGGCGGGACCGGCAGGAGCAGCGCCGCCCGGGCAGGGACTCGCCAAGTCATACCCTGGCTTTACCCTTCCGGAACTCCCGGATTTGTTGCGCCGTCATGTCATTGATGAAGTTATCTTTGTAGTGGCCAAGGAGGACCTGGAAAGGCTCGGCGACACTTTTCTTGTCTGCGAAGAAGAGGGGGTCAAGACGCGCGTCCTGCTCAGCTTCTTTCCTCAAGTCATTTCCAAAGTTTACCTCGAACGCTTGGGCTCAAAGCCTTTACTGACTTTTTCCGCTACGCCCCAAGACGAAATCCTGTTGCTCAAACGGGGCCTTGATTTCATTATGGCCCTCATCGCGCTGGTGGCGCTTTCCCCGCTCCTCCTAATTTTGGCGGTGCTGGTCAAACTCACTTCGCGCGGGCCCATCTTCTTCTGCCAAACGCGCTGCGGCCTGGGCGGGCGAAGATTTACTCTCTACAAATTCCGCTCGATGCGGGCGGACGCCGACTTGATTCGAGAAGAGCTTGAGGCTTTAAACGAAGTGGACGGTCCGGTATTTAAGATCAGGAATGATCCGCGTTGTACGCCGATCGGACGCTTCATGCGTAAGTTCAGCCTGGATGAACTCCCCCAATTAGTCAATATTATTAGGGGGGATATGTCCTTTGTGGGTCCCCGCCCGCCCCTTCCCGAGGAAGTGGAAAAATACGAGCGCTGGCAGCGCCGCCGCTTGCGGATGCAGCCCGGGCTGACTTGCCTGTGGGCGTTAGAAGGGCGCAGCAGGCTCAGCTTCCGGCGCTGGATGGAGCTGGATCTGGAATATATTGACCACTGGTCGATGACGCTCGATTGGAAAATTCTGCTGAAAACGATCCCCATCGTTCTGGTGGGCCGCGGCGCGAGCTAGCCGGGCTTAGGCCCTGAGAGCTGCGGCGTATGCATCGAGTAAGGCCCGCTTTTCATTATCCCAGTTCAGCTTTTCCTCAATGCGTTTCCGTCCGCGCGCTCCCAGTTCTGTGCGCAAGGTCTCGGAGTCCAGCAAGGTCAAGATCTTTTGGGCGAAATCTTCCGGGTCGTCATTCCGGGCGTAGAGTGCGGCGTCACCCGCCGAGCGTCGGCCTTCCGTGAGGTCGTAAAGCACCACGGGCAGCCCGTACGCCATATATTCCAGAATCTTATTCATCGTTGACTTGTCATTCATCGGCGTAGCCCGGTCGGGGGCAACGCCGAACGCCGCGGTAGAAAAATAGGCGGCGACATCCTCATCGGGAAGCCTCCCTGTGAATTTCACTTGTGCGTCGAGCCCCTTCTGGCTCGCCAGCGCCTTGAGCCGCGGGAGTTCGGGACCTGAGCCAATCAGGACAAACAGCGTGTCTTCGCACTTCCGGAGCTTGGTGAGGAAAGCAATCGACTCGAGCAATAGATCCAGTCCATCCTGGTGACCCATGACGCCGAGATACACGACCAGATGGCGCCGGCCTTCCTTGAGTTCGGGTTGCGGTGGACGTATTCGGATTCTGGCCAGGTCCGGGCAACTCCGCACCACGAAAGTGCGCTCGCGCCGCATTCGGCCGCGATTCAGCGCCACTTCACGGTAGGATTCGTTGGTGGCAATGGTGACGTCGGCGGTCCGGAAAGTCAACCGTTCAGCCCAGCAAACTAACCTGTATCCGAAATCATGACGCTGGAACTTCGTCTCGTAAAGCTCGGGGTTCAGATCGTGGTGGTCGAAGATGAATCGTACACCGAAAAGTTTGAAGATGAGCCCGATCAGGAAAATCGTGTCGGGCGGATTGCAGGCCTGGAGCACACGGAAGCGAGTTCGCGCATATACCCGCAGCGAAAGGAGGAATTGTGCCGTGAGCGCCCAGGAATATTCAAGGAGATAGCCAACCGGCCCGGACGCCTCCCACAGCCAGTGCCGGTAAATCTCAATCCCTTCCAGGCTTTCGCGACTCTTTTGGAATCCGGAGCCTTTCGGGCAGATGATGGAAACACGATATCCAGCGTCGCGCAGCGTGCGTGCTTCCTGCCATACCCGGCGGTCGATGGGGACGGGCAAGTTTTCGACAATGATTAAGACGGCAGGCTGTTCATTTCGCATGCCGGCACCACAATTCAAAATTTACCAAAGCCCACAGTTGCTTTTCGCGGTCGCGGACGCCGTCAAAGTGTTCGTGAACATACTTCTCCATGCTGCGGGCGTTGAAATACCCACGCGCCGCCGCCTGGGGGGAAAGGAGCAAGTCCGCAACCAGGGGCCGTAAGGGTCCCTTGAACCATTCACCTATCGGGACACGAAATCCGACCTTGCGCCGGAACAACGCCGCTTTAGGCACATACGGCCGAAGCGCGTCCTTCAGCAACGCCTTGGTTCGGAAGCCGCTCGTCAGCATGCGAGTCGGGATTCGCGCCGCTAGCTCCACCAGACGCTGATCGAGGAACGGTCCACGTTCCTCAATCGATGCGGCCATGGTCATCTGGTCGCCGCGTAAGAGCAAGTTATCCGGCAGCCACACCTTCAGGTCCGCGTAGAGCATCCGCTTGAGGGGCGAGCGGTCGCGGACTTTTTCGAGATAGCCGGCAAAAACCCGGGCAGGGTGCGCAGGGTCGATTTGCGCCAGAAATTCCGGGGCAAAAAGGTTCTCCCGCTCCTCGCGCGAAAAAGAGGCAAACCACGCGACGGAACGTTCCGCCTCATCTCCGATAGAGAGCGCCTCGAGCGCGATTTTGGCCCGGCGCTGCCGATATGGCAGCCAGCGGATAAGCGCGCGGGTGACTTCCTGCGGCAACGCTGAGACCAAGCCCGCCAGCCGGTCGGCGGCATACTTGGGGTAACCGGCAAATAATTCGTCGCCACCTTCACCGGCCAACACCACCTTGACGCTTTGTGCGGCCAATCGCGATATCAAGTAGAGCGCTACGTCGGTGGGTTCGGCGATGGGCTCATCCCGGAACGCCACCAAGCGAGGCAGTTCATCCAGCAAGTGCTCCGGCTTAACGACGAGTTCATGGTGCTCCGTGGCATAGCGCTGGGCCACGGCGCGCGCGAAAGGCAACTCACTATATTCGGGTTCGTCAAACCCCACCGAAAAGGTGCGCAGAGGGCGCGCGCCCAGTTCGGCCATGAAGGCCACAACGGCGCTGGAATCTGTTCCCCCACTCAGGAAAACTCCCAGGGGAACGTCGGCGATCAATCGCAGTCGTACTGACTCGCGCAATTGCTCGACGACTTCGGCGGCAATGTCCTTGGGCCGCTTCGCCGTTTCTTCTTCCGCAGGAATATCCCAATAAGCCTGGCTGCGCACACCCGTAGGGTCAGCGACAAGGAAATGGCCGGGCAGGAGCTTTTCCACACCTCGATAAAAGGTTTGTGGCGCGGGGATGTAACGAAATCCAAAAAAATCGTAAATCGATTGCGGGTCGATCTCGGGTGGCCGCGGCAATAATTCGCGCAGCGTACGCAATTCCGAAGCAAACGCCAATCGGTCCGCTTCTAAACGGTAAAAGAGAGGTTTCACTCCCAGGCGATCGCGGGCCAGCAAAAGCCGCCGCTTGCGGCTATCCCAAATGGCAAACGCGAACATTCCACGCAGGTGATCAAGGAAAGTGAGGTCATATTCCTCGTAAAGATGCAGAATCGTTTCCGTGTCGCTGTTCGTCCGGAATTGATGGCCACGCGCCAAGAGATCCGGGCGCAGGTCGCGGTAGTTGTAGATTTCACCGTTAAAGGTTATCCAAACAGACTCGTCCTCGTTGGCGATGGGCTGGTGCCCCCCCGGCAAATCAATAATACTCAGCCGCCGGTTCCCGAGTCCCAGCGCGCCGTCCAGGTGAAAGCCTTCGTCGTCAGGCCCGCGATGCGCCATCGCGTCCGTAGCGCGCTTCAGAGCCACCGGGTCAGCAGGCTCGCCCGAACCGAAATTGAATACTCCACAAATTCCGCACATAGGAGAAGTGGCTAGTGGTTAGTGGCTAGCCGAATTGGGGCTGGCTGGCGGTCGCACCTTCATGAGTCATATCGCTCGTCCGGCAATAAAGTAACGCTTCTAGCCACTATTCACTAACCACTATTCACTGTCCTTTCAAACCCGTTTCCTCCGGCCGGATAGAGCAGGTGGAACAGCGTCATGACCTGCGGCCGTGGGTAGGATCGGCCATCATGCAAAAAACCATAGTCACCCGTCGTGTAAACAAAGCTTCCATCGGGCCGCTGCCTCTGGAGGAGGCGGGCATAGCACCGCTCGCTTCGCTCCCGCGCTTGCGCTTGAGGATTGACGATGGAGGATTGACGATTGGCCAAAATTGGCAATCGGCAATCGGCAATCGGCAATTTCTGTGCCTCCCACAATGCCGCCGCTAGAACAGCGGTGAAGTAATCCGTCTCCGGCTTACTGTGAAAGCAATCGGCAGCGCTCGCGCCGGTTTTGGTGACGCCTTTGGCAAGGAAGCCTGCGAGCGCCGAAAGGATACGATGCGTCCGGGAGTCAGAGCGCAGGGCGGCCGCCCAGGCGAGCTTCAGGAATTGAAACGCATTGTACTGATAGCAAAGGTAATGAGTGCGGCCCTTCTCCTGTGGCCCGTCCACAATATACGGCAACTCCCCGGTGGGAAGCTGTGTCTTCGCAAGAAAATCCAGCATGGCATCCACGTGCTCAACGAAGCGCTCATCACCCGAGGCCTTCCAAAGCCGCATAAAGAGCCACACCGCCTCCACGGAATTGTTGGGGATTTTCCCCCGCGGCTTATCAAAGTAATTAATTGCCTTTCCGGGCGTATGGGCTTGGAAGCCGATCCTTCCCACTAGGTAATCGTACCAGCGAACCGCGGCTTGGAGGAAATCCTTTCGCGGTTCGCGGGCATAGGTGGCGAGGAGTCCAATCGCCGCCCAATTTCCCTCCACGGTGGCGATCAGGTGCTTGCGCTCCGGCAGCGGGTAAAGCCAGAAACCTTCGGGCTGCTGCAACCGGAGCGTCGCCTCCGTGCTCTCCAGGGCGAAGCTCCGATATTTCTGTTCTCCCGTCAGCTCGTGGAGTATCCAGTTGGACAAAATCCAATAACCCTGCGATTGCATGAAAACGTAATCGTCATTCCAGGGGACAAAATCCAATGCGGCCTTAAAAAACCTCCAGAGGCGCAGTTGGAAACGAACGCCGGCATCGGGGCCATGAACTAATCCTTGAGAGTAATGGCGTTGAAGCAGGTGCGCGTGCAGACGCTCGGCGGCGCGGATGATTTCTTGGTTAGTTGGCATTTTCTTCCAATCCACAGATTACATAGATGACGCAGACTTTCCCTCTGCGAAATCTGTGTAACCTGCGGACGCTTGCCTTGAATTTTACCGCTATCGCCCCAGAGCTGCCGCGTAGACTTCAATGATCTGCTTCGCCACTGCCTCCATAGAAAGTCTGCGAATCCAGTCACGCCCGTTCGTGCGGCCCCCGCGGCGGCAGACTTCGACGATTCTCTCCGCCATCGCCGCTGCCTCACGCCGGACCTGGTAGCACCCTTCCGTGGGGCCCATCGATTCGGCGGTGTCGCCTACATCGACGGAAACCACCGGCAGGTTTGTCGCCATCGCTTCTTTGACCGCATTGGGTGACCCTTCCGACATGGATGCCATCACCAGGACATCGGCAGCGTTCATATAGATCGGAACCTGTTCCTGGGGCAAGCCGCGAGCCACCAAGAGTTCCAAATTGGGGACCTGTTTGCGCGCCAGGGAGACGGCGGCCTCGATCAGATCAAAACGTTTGCGCGCTTCTTTGGGGTTGTAGGGAAAGAGGACAAACTTTTTTCCGGAGTCGAGGCCCAGCACTTTGCGCGCCTGCGCCTGGTCCATGGGCCGGAATAAATTGAGGTCAACGCCGTTGGGAATGATGTGGGCGGAGGGCATGCGCAGCCGGGATGCCATTTGCCGCGATTTGACGATCACGGAAGTGGCCAAACGCGCCAGAACGAATCCCGAGATTCGGAGGAAGTGCCCGGCCAAGGTAATCCGCCCGCTCCGTGTGGGCCGGCCCAAAACATCGTCGCCCATGAAAGACACCACAACCGGCACGCGAAATTGCAAGCGCGCCACCCACCCCGAAAGGCCAAAGTGCGCGTGGATCAAGTCGTACCGCTTCGCCCGCAATTGCCGGCGAACCTGAGCGACCCCGCGAAGGTAATTCCATGTGGATTCGCGGCCATTAATGAAGAGTACGTCAAATTCAACCCCGAGCGGGGCGAGCGACTCCATCTGCGCCTTAACGAAGCTGCCGTAACTCAGATCAGCATCTGTGGGCCAAAGATTGGTCACAACCAGGACGCGGAAGGAGGCCATCGCCATGGGGATTTATCCCAACTCGCCGGAGCCCTGGCGCGGTACTTCGGGCTTGATGCCCGCAGCGAAGAACGTCGGCGACAACGCGCGCGTGTGAGGCTTCCAAGGCGAGACCCGAAACGCAAACGAGATCAGGCCGCTTCCAATCCTGACCGACGCATGCGTGAGAAACCAGAGCCAGCGGGGCCAGGTTTGCAAGGCCGACCACCGGGGGTCATACCCGATATGAAGGTGAAAGGATCCGAGATAACCACTGCGGATTTCTCGCAGGCCCAATCGGGAGAGCGTTTCCGCCAGGTCGTGCGGGCTAAAGACACGGTGCACCTGCCACAAGGGAGGAGCCAGCCTGGCAAAAATTCGCCCTTGCACCCCTTCAAGATTGGGTACGACCAGGACAAGTTTTCCTCCCGGCTTTATCAAGCGCAGATGCTCAGCAATCACCACAGCGGTATCGTCAAAATGCTCAATGAGCCCCTGGGAGTAAACCAAGTCAAAGGATTCTGGCGCCAGTGATGACCGGAATAAGTCTTCACACACCACTCCTCCGCTAATGCCTTGCAGACTGAGGTTCGCCTTGAGCAACAGGCACCCTCGCCAGGAGAAGTCGCTGCCGAAAACACGAAAACCGAATTGGCGGCCGAGGTAAGGTAGAATGCGGGACCCGCCCCCGCCTAATTCCAGAGTCCGGCATGCCTTTGATCCCCCGGCCTTACCGAGCAGGCGCACCATCTCAAAATCCAAATCGCGATAAAGCCGCAACCGTTCCGGACGTTTGCGATGCCACCAGCCTTCTTCCCAAAAGGATGCGTCAGTAAGGCGTCTCATGCATTACCTTCACGCCTTAAGAGGATTGAGAAGTCGGCCTTCCGGATCGCTCCCGAGAGGGCCATACTGGCAAAGAATATCAGGCCGCCGGTCGAGCACATGACGCACAAGTAGGCGAAATTCGCAACATTGGTGGGAGGGTTTCCATAAATGGCGCGCAGGCCCGCCATCACTGCTGCCGCCAACCCGCTGGCGACCAGAGTCTTTTCGGTAAAGGTGGTGAGCGTGTGGTCCACAACGAGCTGAAAGCTGGCGAGATTCCGCCAATAGGCCAGAGTGCAGGTCAGTACGAGGCTGGTTAGAAAACCCAGCGGAATCCCTTTCGCGCCGAAATGAAGAACCCCTACATAGAGCAAATCAAATACCACGTTTAGGCCGTACTGGAAGAGAGACAAACGGATGTAGGTTCCCGGCTCAAAGCGCGCGAAGAGATAAAAACTCAATAAGCGGATGAGGGCGAAGAAGATCAAGCTGAGACTGTAATAGAAAAACACTGAGGACATCAGGTTTGTTGCTTCGGGGGTGAAATTGCCCCGCTGGAACACCAGCCGGATAATATTGTGACTGAGCGTCAGACAAAAAACCGCCATCGGAGAGAGGAGTAAGAGGCTGATTTCTAGTGTGTCGCGAAAGGTTTTGTGTTCCCCCTCGTGGTCCCCCGCAGCCACGGCACGTGAAAGGACGGGTAAAGCCGCGGTTCCTACGCTACCGCCGAGAAGCTCGGCGAGCGTGCTGAGAATCTTGAAGCCATAGTTCAAGGCGGTCAGCGTCCCGGCGGGAAGAAATGAAGCGATGATGCGTTCCACAACCACCACTCCCTGCCAGGCCAGCGCTCCCCCCAACTGCGCCGATCCAGCGCCGCGCAGGTTACTGAAGGATTTGCCACTAGCGGTCAACAGCAGGGAATAGCGCGGGCGAAAAGACACCAGAATCTGAATGCCCAGAACGGCCAACTGCAACAGGTACCCGGCCAAATACCCGAGGAAAATGCTTTGGGGGCCGTAACGATGAAACCCCAGGAGGATGACCACAATGGAAGCGACGTTGCGGATGAATCCTGACGCCGTTGAGACCGCGAAATAATGCTGGCTGAGGAGAAAGGAACGCAATATTTCCCCAATCCCGGCGGGGATAATGATGAGGAAGAGCCAGCGCGAGAGTTGCGTCGCGAGTGCATCCTCCTCGTGCGTGAACCCCGGAGCGATGCCGTGAATAATCCACGGCGATGCCACCACGCCCACGACCGCAATCGCTCCCAACCCCAGGAAAAGAATATTGGCGACGTAACTGAAACCGCGCCAGAGTTCCTTCTCGCCCCGGCTCGATTCCAGCGAAGAGAAGAACGGCACCAAAGAGAACTGGCCCGTTGCCGTGAGCAGGTTGGTGATGATGTAAGGAATCGTGAAAGCGACGTAGAAAGTGTCGGAGCGTAGCGAAAGCCCCAAATTGGCTGCGATGCTGGTTTCCACCAGGATTCCGCTCAGCCCGCCCAGCAGGTTGAAAAACGCTACCACGACCGAACTTCGTAACATCTGCTGCTTAGGGTTCATTTCAGACAAATTCCAGGTGTAAGGTCGCAGGTCCCAGGCACCCGGTGTCTGGCGCTAGGTTTCGGCCAGTCGTCCCTTCGACTTCGTTGTGAGCCCCGATAGCATCCGACCAAACTCGCCCACCATACCCAAGGGATTTTGCACTTCTTTCATAGAAATATACAACCGGGTTTCGATGGGATTCACCAGGATATTATCCCTGAAACCTAATGCCTAACTGCATTAGCCAGCCCGATTATTTATGGCTTTCGCAAGGGCGGAGCTTTAGCCCCGCCGCCCTGGACAGAAGGTTGAACGGGCCTTTAGCCCCTGAAGCGCATCGCATCTGGGGATAACGCTCCGTCCTTCCGCCCGGCTACAAACAGGGCCGCTCATTTCTGCAATTTGGCACTGGCATCTGGACCCTGAAACCAGGCGTCTGGAAGCTGACACCTTGCAGCTATAAAGGGCGTCGAGGTGACAAAGAGAAACGCCATGAGGACCGGCGAAGTGCCAAAGTTGAATTCGAAGCAGCCTTCCGCCAGGAATGCCATCCAGGCGGCTAGAGAGGCATCGGCGATCCACCTTTGCGTGGAAAGTTGCCGCCGAAGCTTCCAGGTATACCAACCCAGCGCCCCCATGATCCAGAGCCACGCAGCCAGACAGGGCAATCCCCGCTCAGCCCCAAATTGAAGATAGTCATTGTGAAAGTGGCTGTGATAGCCCACTTCGGGCGTTTTCCCCGGCGGCAGGTAAAGGTCGTAAGCTTCCTCGATATTGTTGGGGCCAACACCCACCCAAGGGTGAGCGCGAATCATTCTGATTGCGACGCGCCACATCTCGAGGCGGATGGATAGCGCGGGTTCCTGGGTAGGATGCGTTGCCATATGGACCCGCTCTCGAACCAGAGAGGGCGCCCCCAGGTAAGCCAAGGTCAGCAGGATCGGCAAAGCCCAGAGCCACTTTGGTCTCCATCGAGCCAGAAGATAAATCCCCGCCAGGAAACAGCCCAACCACACTCCGCGGGTGAAGTTCAGAACAATAGAAACAGTGACGAGGGCGAGCACACTCCACCAAAAAAACGAAATTCGAAACTCGAAACTGGAAATTCGGCGTTCAACTCCCGAGTTTTGAATTTCGATTTTTGAGTTTCGATCACAGGAGAGCAGCAGATATCCCAGCAGAAAGACGAAAACCAACATCTGCTGTCCACCGAAGTGCATCCAGTGTCCCATAAACCCATGGATGCGCGTTGACGTTAGCTGATGGTAAAGCTCGCCGGGATGATGCGCTCGCACGTCGCGGTACTGGATAACGAATTGCACGATGCCAACGAGGCTGGTTAAGAGAGATACCAGAAACAGGCCCTGCAAAAGGCGGCGCAAGTGCCCGGCGCTAACCACCAGGTTTACGGCGAGCAGCCAAATGAGAAACAGCACGAGTTTTCTAGCGGCAAACCACCCTGCTGTAGGGTTCGCCGCCCAGAAAATGGAAACCACTGATAAGAGGCAGAAGAGCGCAAGGGGTAGCTTGACGGGCAAAAAGAGAACCTGCGGCCGCGCTTGCCAGAGGTGAATCACATATAGGATTCCAGCGCCCGCCAGAAACGCCTGAGAAGCGGCAAGCGAGATCTGAAACGTCAGAACAAAGAGCGTAAAGAGGACAGCGGCCCATCGCGCAATAGGGGGCCTTGGCAGCTCGCCGCACGTCCGCTCCAAGATGTTCTCGACGCTAATCACAGAGATCCTGAAACTGTATTGGAATCGGGGGAGGAATTCAAGACTAGGCACGAGGTACCGGGTTGTGGGGGCTGGGTTTCCCAAAACCTCGCGCCTCAAGACCCGAAATGACATCGCGAAGCAGTAGGCCAACCAACATTGGTCCCGTCACCACCACATTGCGGTTGTATGTGAGTGCCTGCGCGAGGTGTCCATGAAAGAACGCGGCCAGCGCCCGCGTGCTGCCACAGGCAGGGCAAGCGGCGAGACGGAATAAGTGCTTCCACAAGCAGAGGTCGGGCCCCCGTGCCAACACCTCGGGCGGGACTGCCACGAAAACCGCAAGGGCGAGTGACAGTACCATCCATCGAGATACTCCCGTGGAAAAACCCGCCATGGCCCCCTATATTCGGAGAAGCTTGCCCTGGGAATCCGGCAGTTTATTTACCGCAATCAAAATGGTATCCACCAGGCACCAGACGCCGCACCCGCCACCCGTAGCGAGCTTCAGAACTCCCAGCCCGGTATAACCCAGGTAGAAACGATCGATGCCCAGCCACCCCAGAAAGATGGAGAGCAGCAACGCGGCCCCCCATTCTTTATCACTGGGCTCGCCGGGAGAAGCATATCGCAAGGGGCGTCCCTGCGCGTCCGGCAGCTTCTTGAGGATGATCAGGAACATATCAACAAAAGCCCAAATTCCGCAGCCGCCCAGCGTGAGTAATTTTAAGATTCCCAATCCTGTGTAGCCGAGGTAGAAGCGATCTATACCGAAGACCCCCAGGAACAACGAAAGCAATGTGGCTGTGAAAAGGTCCTTGTCGCCGCCGGCAACAACCAGAGCGCCGCATTGGGTACAGATTTCCGCCTTGGGAGTCATTTCCTGCCCGCAATTGGAGCAGAAGCGCCTGCCTGCCAACGGGCGCTGTCCGCAGTCCACACAAAACTCCGCTTTATCCGCAAGCTGTCGTGCACAATTCCGGCAATACATGATGAGCCCTCGGGAACGGAATTATGGAATACCGTTCGGGTACTTATATTGTCTTCTACCGAAAATGTAAATGGTTTTGATGGGAACATCTACAAGAGGATTGGGCACGCACCCAGCGAATAAGACGGGCAACGTCCCTGAGAAAGCCTTGGGGTTCCAAGGTGCCCCCCCCTTTCTCGACCATGATTGGCGACGCCTGGAATGAATCGGTGCGACAGCAAAAGGCAGCGGAAGAAAGCTGCCGTTACTCCGCGACCATGACATCAATCGGCGCGGTGAGCGCCAAGGTTCCCCACGCCACGCTCAGCGTGACCTTGCGAATGTTGTCCTGGGGATAAGACAACTCGATGGTGAGCTTCTCAGGTTTCGTGGCAGCTTGTGTGATTGACATTGGAACCTCGAAAGCGACCGGGGCTTTTTGAATATCAAAGGCGTCGATGTGCGCGGCCCGGACTTTCGCCGGATCAATAAAAGCCAGGCTCCAATTTGACCCGTCTGCCGAACGGTGTAGACCGAGATAGTAGTAGCCGGGGGGAACGGACTTACCCGAAATCTTCAAGGGCAGGCAAGTATCAAGGGCGGTCCAGAAATTACTCCCCATCCGCCAGGTTTTCCCCTTTGTCATGCTGTCAAATTTCAGCGGATCTTCATAATCGCTCTTCCACATAGGGCGTCCGTATTCGATGGCGAACTGCCCTGCCGCCTCGTGTTTCGCGTTGTTCCAGTAGAGGACGCGGGCAGATGCACGGTCATCGAGTTGGCCACCTTCGGCGACGACAGCGGGTTTGGGCTGTTGTGCGTAAAGGGGAATTATCGATAATAGTAGGAACGTCCCAAGGGCGAAACGAATGTTCATCGGCCATCTCCTGATGAGGATTTCTTCCAGGTAAGCAGCAGATTCTAACACGAATACAGGTAGCGAACGCTCCCGAAATCGTGGGAGAGGCGCCGGTGCAAGTTTGTAGCCACGGTCACTGCTTTTGTGACCGTGGGCTTTTCATCAACGCGGCGGGACAAAAGCCCTAGGACAGAAAAGCTCTGTCCATGGCTACCCCCGCTCCGGAAGCGGTGGGAGGGGTGTCCGCGCGGGAACGTGGACCAACCCCTCCATATCAGCCTTAATTCGGGGTCCCCGCGGCCGCGGGGGTTAGAGCTATTTCGCGGGCAGGCCGGTATTTCTCTATGGGCACAGGGTCTTTTTCGAGACCCTGCTCAACAACTTCCTGAATCGTCTTTACATAATGGAGCGTTAGACCCTCGAGCATTTCAGGATTCAGATCCTCATTGACGTTGGGCTCATTGTCGGCGGGCAGAATCACTTCCACCACGCCTGCCCGTTTGGCCGCCAACACCTTCTCCTTGATCCCACCTACGGGCAGCACTTGTCCGCTCAGGGTAATTTCGCCGGTCATGGCGAGCCGCTGCCGCGAGGGCCGCCGCGTGAGAGCGGAGACAAGAGCGGAGACCATGGTAACTCCCGCCGAAGGCCCGTCTTTGGGAATGGCTCCGGACGGAACGTGGATGTGAATATCCTTCGACTGAAAGAATTCCGGATCGATGTCGTAATCCGCCGCGTGGGAGCGCACCCAGGCGAGCGCGGCCTGCATGGATTCCTGCATAACCTGGCCCACATGTCCGGTCATGGTGAAGCCCTTGCTGCCCTTCATGGCATTGGCCTCCACGTAGAGAACATCGCCGCCCGTGGGTGTCCAGGCAAGTCCCACCATCACCCCGGGTTGCCGCGTGCGTTCCACGATTTCGGTTTCCAGCCGGTAGCGTGGAATTCCCAGAAAGTCGCGCAGGTTGTCGGCTGTTAGCGTCAGCTTTTCCGGCTTGCCCTCGGCAATCCGGCGGGCCTGCTTGCGACAGACCGTGGCGATTTCTCTCTCCAGATTCCGCACCCCGGCTTCGCGCGTGTAGTGCCGGATCATGCTCGCCAGCGCTCCCGAAGAGAATTCAATCTGCTCCGGAGAGGTAATCCCGTGTTCCTCGGTCTGCTTTGGGATCAGGTGCCGGATGGCAATCTGGATTTTTTCCTCCTCGCTGTATCCCTGAAGCTCCAGTAGCTCCATGCGGTCGAGAAGCGCCGGAGGGATGGTGTCCAAGACGTTCGCGGTGCAGATGAACAGCACCCTGGAAAGGTCGAATTGGACATCCAGGTAATTGTCACGGAAATGCGAGTTCTGCTCGGGATCAAGAACCTCCAGCAAGGCAGAGGAAGGATCGCCGCGAAAATCGCGTCCAATTTTGTCCACCTCATCGAGCATGAAGACCGGGTCGCGCGTTTCGGCCCGCCGGATCCCTTGGATGACCTGGCCCGGCAGCGCTCCAATGTAGGTCCGCCGATGGCCGCGAATTTCCGCTTCGTCGTGAATTCCTCCCAGTGACATGCGCACGAATTTACGATCGAGCGAGCGGGCAATGGATTTTCCCAAGGAAGTTTTCCCCACGCCCGGAGGCCCGACAAAGCACAAGATGGGGCCTTTGAGCTGCGGCTTTAACTGCAAGACCGCAAGATAGTCGAGGATGCGCTCCTTGATTTTTTCCAGATCCCAGTGGTCTTCATCGAGCACCTGCTTGGCTTTGGTAATATCCACGCGGGAATCGCTGATTTTGTTCCAAGGCAGCGCCACCAGCCATTCCAGGTAGGTGCGGGTGACATGGTAGTCCGCCGCCGCGGGTGACATCTTCGCCAGCCGCCCCAGCTCCCGGGTCGCCTCCTTCTTGGCCTCCTCCGTCATTCCCGCCGCTTCGATCTTCTTGCGGAGTTCTTCAATCTCCTGCTGCTCGTCGGCTTCGCCCAGTTCCTTTTGAATTGCTTTCATCTGCTCGCGCAAGTAGTACTCACGCTGGCTCTGCGTGACCTGGTCCTGGACGTCCGATTGAATCTTGGAGCGGAGTTGCAGCACCTCCACTTCCCGCGCCAGTTGCCGGTTCAAACGGTCCAGACGGACCTTCAGTTCGAGGCTTTCCAAGAGCTCCTGCTTTTCAATGCTGGAAAGCGAGGGGAGATTAGCGGCGATGAAATCCGAAAGCCGGCTGGGGTCGTCAATGTTCATGACCACGGTTTGCAGATCGTCCGACAGCGTGGGTGAGAGCTGCACGACTTGTTGGAACATCGTGGTCACGCTGCGCACCAGGGCGTCAAAATCGGATTCCTTGCCGCCCGGGATAACGTCCGTCAAGGGTTTTACGCGGGCGCGCAGAAACGGCTCCGTCTGTGTGACTTCCTCGATGGCGATGCGATGCAAGCCTTCAACAAAAATAAACAAACTTTGGCTGGGCAGCTTGATGATCTTGTGGACAAAAGCCACCGTGCCAATTTGGAAAAGATCGACGGGTTGGGGATTATCAACCCGCGGATCGCGCTGGGAGATGACCCCAACATATTTCTCGTCTTCTTTCAGGTCGTTGATCAGCTTAAGAGAGCTGTCCCGCCCCACCGTCAGCGGCAAGATAGCATTGGGGAACAGAACGGTGTCGCGGACGGGAAGAATCGGTAGCGTATTGTAATCAATGGGAGCTTTTTGCTTGGAAGCCATTGCCTGGGAACCTCATTCCTATAGTAGCGGCCGGCGCGGACGGACGGCTAAGATATGGCACTTTATCACGTCCAAGTGGTAGGTTGATAGGCCTCACCCTTGCTTATCCAAACAGCCGGGCACGGCGCAGGCTCGGAAGCATCTACGTCCGTGGCACCATCCCTACCCCTGAACTATTAGATGCGGGCTGGGCCTGCGGCGACACTCGCGAAAGACGGTTGCCGCGCACGGGCTGGGCAGAGTATCTTGAATCTTGGTCCTCCCCACAGGAGAATACAGCATGATTGAGCAATTGGCGCGGGCACTCCATTTGAGTGATGGAATTTTCTATACCTTGTTGTTCGGTACATTGATCATCAGTTCCTTGCTGCTGGGTTTTGCCCTGACCCGCGCCCTCCACTATTGGGGGAAGAGGCTGGGCAACGGATGGGGCGAACTTTTCTTTTCCCTGCTCGAATCTCTGCCGATTCCTTTGTTTTTGATTGCAGGTCTTTATATCGGTTTGGAATCACTTCCCCTCCCCAGGCGGTTCGAATATATCGGGTCCAAGCTAATCCTGGCCCTGGTCATCTTGGTGATGATGTATTTTCCCGCCAAGGTCATAACCCTGGCCTTAAGCGGTATGGCCCAACGGCAGCCCAGCGTGGCGCGTGTAACCGAGCCCGCCGCTTTTGTGGTCCGCACGCTCTTCGCCTTGCTGGGGACCATCCTCTTCCTGGACAACATGGGGGTTTCTCTGACAGCGGTCTGGACGACCCTAGGTGTGGGCAGTGTGGCCGTCGCCTTGGCTCTGCAAGAGACCTTAAGTAATTTCTTTTCTGGTCTTTATATCATGGCGGACAGACCGGTAAGACTTAATGATTACATCAAACTTGACTCCAACCTGGAAGGTTACGTTTTGCGGATCGGTTGGCGCTCCACGATCCTGCGGACTCTTGGTAACAACTTTGTGGTGATTCCAAACTCTACCCTTGCCAAAGCCACCATTACCAATTATTCCGCCCCCGAGACGCGCATGTCTTACACCCTGCCGGTGGGCGTGGCGTACGGAACTGACCCGAGCCGGGTGGAGAAGGTATTGCTGGAGGCCACCCACGAGGCCATTGGGGACGGGCTGGAAGGCTTGCTGGCGAAGCCCGAGCCCTCCGTGTCGTTCATCCCCGGCTTCGGAGATTCCTCCATGAACTTCTCGCTTAACCTGCAAGTCCGCCAGTTCACGGATCAATATCCGGTGCAAAGCGAATTGAGGAAGCGCATCGTCAAAAAGTTCCAGGAGGCAGGAATCGCAATGCCCTTCCCCACACGCGCTCTGATCCTCGATAAATCCACCAAGGACCTTCTTGGTGGCGGCTCTCAAAGTTAGCGCGCGAGGATGATCCTCCGGATAGGCCTTCACTGGCGGCGACTTTTTTGTCATCCCCCGCCGGGGCGGAGGCGTGAGAGGAAATGCTTGGGAGTATCGTGCTTGGGAGTATCGTTGACACCCTCTGAGGCCTCCGCTATAGTGGGTCTGGGGCGCTAGAGCACCCCTTCTTCTGGCTCCCCGCTATACGGATTACTTGGCCCGTGCAATCCCTCCCTGGTGAAGGGTAGGTTCAAAGGCTCATGAATCTCCCCATTTCGCTTACCCTTCTGCGAATCTTCTTTATCCCCATCGTGGTGGTGTTGCTCATTACCAAGGGTGGGAACATGGACTTATGGGCGGTGGGAGTCTTCCTGCTCGCCGCCGTCACGGATCTGCTGGATGGTTACCTGGCCCGCATCCGCGGCCAAATCACCACTTTGGGAATATTGCTCGACCCCATTGCCGATAAACTCCTCGTTATGGCTGCCTTTACCTCGTTAACGGAACTCCACCTTGTGCCCGCGTGGATGGTGGTGATCATCGTGGGAAGGGAATTCGCCGTTTCCGGTCTGCGCTCCATTGCTTCCGCGGAAGGGTATGTGCTGAAACCATCGGAGCTGGGCAAAACAAAAATGGTGTTCCAGGTCGTAGCCATCACGGTCATCATTTTGGAGGGCCGCAGGTTTCGGGGTTTGCACCCTCTCGGGGAAGTTTTGTTATGGATGGTCGTGGTGTTTGCGGTGGCTTCGGCCGTGCAATATTTTTGGAATTTCTGGAAACAGTTGGATGAACGCGTAAAGGGTCGTACCACCCGCCGCCTGAGTGTTGTTGAGGCTGACGAGAAAGAGCCGGAAGAGAAGGATGTTGCCGCTCACTGAAATCGATCAGCAGACGCTGCTGCGCATGGCACGGGAAGCTCTGGTGGGATACCTGAACTCTGCGGAGATTCCCAAGGTCCCGGAACCTGGGGAAACTTTGCGCCAGCACTGCGGCGCCTTTGTGACCTTGCGCAAAGGAAAAGATCTGCGCGGATGCATAGGGGTCACGGAGGCGAAAAAGCCGCTCTACATCACGGTTCGAGAATGTGCGGTGTGGGCGGCACTGAACGACCCACGCTTTCCTCCGGTTATGAAACAGGAAGTAAAGGGGCTGAACCTGGAAATCTCTGTGCTCTCTCCCCTTTCCGACATTACCTCGGAGAGCATCGAGGTGGGGCGGCACGGGCTTTTGATCTCGCGCGACGGCCTGCGAGGCCTCTTGTTGCCGCAAGTGGCAGCGCAATGGAACTGGGACCGGGAACACTTCCTGGCGGAAACGTGCCGCAAGGCGGGACTGCCGCCCGATGCGTGGCGGCAAGGTGCCAGGATTCAGGGTTTCACCGCGCAAGTATTCGAGGAACCTCACGCCGCTAGTTCTTCTCACCCTGCGGCGTAAGCAACATTTCTAAGATATTCTGATCTAGTTTCGGACCAACGCGGCGCTACAGGCTGCGGAAAAATCAGATGCACTGTCATTCTGAGGAGCCGCAGGCGGTCCTGAGCATCGCAAAGGAAGAATCTCGCATTGCCTTGAAAACACTCAGAGCGAGATTCTTCGTTGCGCTCAGAATGACAGCGAATGGACTCAGGATAACAGCACGGGACGGTTTCTCCGCAGCCTGGATAACGCGGGTCTCACGATTCATGCGATCAGGAGCGGGCGGCGCTTCCAATTCTCGACCCTCAACTCAAACGAGTCCTGGCTTGGGCGGATGGAGTGGTCCCATCCATACAATGATCCTTAGCTGGCCTATTCCGCTTCAACAAAATCCCCGGCAGAGATTTCGCGGTAACTTGAAACCACCATCGCCACACTTGACTTCCCCTGCACGGAGAGTATCACTGCCTCACCGAGGGTCTCCGGCGGCGTGGGTTGGCTAAGCATAAATATCCTCATGTGTGGCGGAATGAGTTTGTAAATGCGAAACCGCTGACCGGGCTTGGCCCCATCGTTTTCACCTAAGTTCAAATAGACAATCGTATCCTGGCCAAAATAGCCAATATTGTTGTGACTTGCCACTATCCTTCCCTGGTGTTTGTTCTTATCCAGAGGCACGAACGGGTCAAGGGGGCTGGAGACCGTATATTCCGGAATGTCGCGAGGCTGAAAGGGCATCAAGAGGTCGCCAGGGACAATGGGTCCGCAAGAGAAGGTGACGGTTGCCACCGCTCCCTCCTGATTCACTTGTGTTACCCTGACCTGCGCGACATCCTCATAAGGTTTACCCAACCTGGCGATGTTCGATCGTTCTTGCTGGTAATGCATGGTGAGGAAAAGTTCGTTGGCGGGGCGGACCACGCTGTACTCAGCGCCCACCGCAAGATTTCCACTTTCTTGATGGGAGATGAAAATCGACTCGCCCTGCGCAAATTGACGGACTACGGAGTGGAAGTCGTCATCTGCTCCTCCCACCACGTATAAGTCACGGGGCACGGGAGCGTTGGCAATAAACCCGGTGCAATAAACCTGTGAGCGCGTGGCGACGGGGATAGGCACCGGTGAGACGGCTCCAGTTTCTTGGGCCAGGACGGTTACCGCCGACACGAAGAGAAACACTACGGATAAAGTGCAATGTATTCGACGCACAGGTTTCCTCCTTCTCCACCGACTACTGGCGCAGGCGGATCACCCCTCAGTGAAGCCGCCGACCACGGGCCAACCCCTGCTGGTCCTAAGTATAAGGAAAAAAGGTACGTCTTGTCAAGAGAGGCTAGAGCTTGTAGCGGGTCGATTTGATTTTGGAGGATGAAAACCGATATGCGGTGATCTCACAAAGCGTAGCGCGACCGGTTTGTTAGGTCCGCGGCTCGTCCCCTGTTCATATCGAAAAACCGCGGATCTTACAGTACAGGCCCGCGCCACATTTGCTTTCCTTTCACTGCGCCCATGTTTTTGAATTACGGATGGGAAAGCTTTTGGACGTCGACACTGTCTACCCTCCTGTTGCTATCGCGAGACACACCGACGATCATGAATTCTAAAGGCTCGCTGCCGGAATTCTCAAAGGAGTGCACCTCGTTCAATTGGATCGGGATCGCATCACCCGCCTGGATCGGGGCAACTTCGGGACCGCTGCCCTCAGCCGATACCGTGGCGGCGCCCTGGCCGCTCATGACATAGTAGAATTCGGCCACCTCCCGGTGCGAGTGGGGACCCGTCGAGGTACCTGGCGGCAGCACCAGGTGGTCCACATAGGCCCACGGGCTGAGGAAGACCGATGGATCAAGTACGCGCCGATACTGAACCGTTCCATTGCCGCCGCTCATACCGTTCACGGAGTGAAGCAGGGCACGATCCAGCCGCAGGGTCATGAACACCGGGATGGGATCAAGGGGCGCGCCCCGACGGTCGTCACCGAGGTCGAAATTATCGTAGGTGCCCTTCATCGCCGACACATTGATGTTCATCCACTGGACCGGCTTGTCAGTGGCGTTGTAAATCGCGTGGGAATGCCCCATCCGGCAAAGCGCGCCGGCCGGTCCTTTCAATACGGACGTCCGGCCATCAATGGTAAACTGCGCCTCGCCGTCAAAGATGACAAACATCTCCTCGCATTGATTGTGAAAGTGATGGCCAATTCCGCTGTTCGGTTCCAGGATGCCCCGATGCAGGAAGAACAAGTTAGTGTCCAGCGAGTGCGCGTCTAACAGGGCCATGAAATCCATTTGGCCGGCTCCGCCGTGGACGGCTTTGGCCGGCCGATATTTGGCTGGATCCGTATGGGCGATACGCTGGGCCAAGGGCTCATGCGCTGCCAGGGGAAAAACCAAAACGAACATCAGCCAGAGCGTTTTCACCTTCATTTTCCCCTCTCCCTTCTGACCAATTAGGACGGCGAGCCAGTCGAGTTCTCGTATCGCATCCCGGTCTTGCGAGGTTCCATCTCGGCCGGTCAAGTCTTGCCGCTCATCGGCGGTAACGCAGTCTGCGCCAAGCGAGTCGCACTTTTTTTGCTTCCCAAATCGTTCCTGCGTGACCCCCTCACCCGTCCATAGGCGCTAGACTAAGCAATTTCCGGTCCGGCCCCGAGGGGGCCAACCGTGGGTAGCCGCAGGTTTTAACCTGCGGCTCGCAGAACCCAATGGCCCCTTCAACCCCGACGGGGTTGACCGGGGGAAAGGTCGGCCCCTTCAGGGCCGAATTCCTTTCTCGCCTTCGGTTTCCGTAGGTTTCACCTACGGCTACTCATGGTGTCCCGCTTCGCGGGAAGGAAGGCGGCGAACCATCGGGTGGTTTATTCTAGCGCCTATGCCCGTCCCGCCCCGGCTTGAGAGAGCGCCGGTTGCGGTCCACCCTCTCCCCTGGGAGAGGGCTATTATTCGGACCTTGGCCCCGCCCTTCGAAAGCTGTGGTGAGATATCCGGGCTATTCCACGTCGAACAACAGAACGGTGTAGTCCTTGGACAAAAGCGTGTTCTCGATGGTCGGCCAGACTCTCTTATGTACTGCTGAGGCCACCCATTTCTGTCGTAGCTCCTCGCTCCGGTACGTCAGAGAGAACCGATAGTTGAGGCCCGCCGGGGCACTCCCCTGAAGCGCTGTACGCAGCTTCAGCATCTTCACATCAATATATCCTGGGTGTTTGGCGGCCTCGGGGCGGAAGACCGTCTCGAAGTTGTGCAACATCTCTTTTTCCTTGGCCGGGTCAACTGCCAAGTCGACGTGCAGTTGGATGGGATTCCCGGGGCCCGCCGCCATGACGCCGGCTGCACCGGCTCCGGCTGCGAGCATGGTCTGCAAGCAAGTCCTGCGTTTCATTTCCTCTCCTTTGGCTCACCGCCGCTCACTGGTAAAGTTGCTTCTCACCGGCTACGGAAAGCTTGATCCGGTAAAGGCCGGTACGTGCGGTAATGTAAAGCGATTTCCAATCATCGCCCCAATTGCAGTTTGCCGGGATCTGCTCCATCTTAATGGTGCCCAGGTGCTTTCCCTCCGGCGAGAACACCCAAATCCCTCCCGGACCGGAGGCCCAGATGTTACCCTTTGAATCCACCTTCATGCCGTCCGGCACACCCGCGTCCTTTTCCGCCGTCACGTCGGCAAACAAACGCCCGTTGCTGACGGTGCCGTTATCGGCGATGTCGTACGCCATCCATATCCTGTTCTTCTCGTCTGAATTTCCGATGTAAAGGGTCTTCTGATCGGGAGAAATGGCGATGCCGTTAGGTCGCGACAGATCCTTGATGACCGGTTGCAGCTTGCCCTTGGCCATGCGGAAAACGGCGTTGAACTTCAGTTCCTTGGCTGGGTCGTCGTCGCCCTTGGGCAATCCGTACGGGGGATCGGTGAAATAGAACGACCCATCGGAGCGGAAGACCACGTCGTTCGGACTGTTCAATTTCTTCCCCTCAAACTTGTCCACCACCGTGGTAATCTTCATGTCTTTGCTGATGCGGACAATGCGGCGGTAGCCATGCTGGCAGAGCAGCACCGCGCCGTCTTTATCAGCGGTCATGCCGTTGGGGCCATTGAATCCGCCTGCCGGCAAATTGCCTTTTCCGTCATAACCGCCGGGATTGAGAATCTCCGTCACTTTTCCGTCGGAAGGAGAATACTGACGCACCACGTTACCGACAACGTCACTGAACCAGAGGACGCCGGATGGGCGCCAGATCGGACCCTCGGTAAACGTGAACCCATCGGCGAGCTTTTCAAGCTGGGCATCCTTGGGAACCAGTTCATCAAAGGCTGGGTCCAGCCGCACAATGCTGCCCACGGCAGCAGGCTTTTCCGGGGCAGGGGCAGGAGGGGGAGCGGTGGAACATGCGACGGTGATAAGTGCAACAGCCATGACCAACTTCGATTTTATTATTGGCATATTTAACATGACCTCGTTTCGGTTTGGATTGCCTGCGTGCTCCCCGCCTGATTCAGGAGGGGTGGCGCCGCAGGCGCCGGGGTGGTTGTCCTCCGCGCATGAATGTTTGACGTCGTTATCAACACCACCCCTTGAATTCCCTCCTCATCTTGAGGAGGGGCGCATTTTATTCAACTCCCCTTCAGAATCACGAGAGGGTTAAGGGGTGGTCGAGCATGCGAGAGCGGCTACATTGCCCTCAGCACGAACAAGGCAAATTGCAAAAGGCAGAAGCGGAATTCCAAACTGGAACCCGCTTCCGTCCGTTGTAACCCCAGCTTTGCCTTTTGCACTTTGACTTTTGCCTTTTGCAATTTGCCTTGTTCTTCTGTCATTACGGGGCCACTGTTGGCAAGGAAAAACCTTGGACCTACAAAACAGGTCCGCTATTCCGTCCTCAGCAGCCACCTTACTGCGTTCTTTTGCAGTTTAAAATACTCGGGTTGCCAAAAAGCGTGCAGGGTGTGGCCCACTGCGGTAAAGACCACGCGGCCCTTGCCGAAATCGTAGGCCCAGCCCGCGGTGGCCTTAGCACCCAGGTCTTTCCCTTCGGCGACGTCGGTCAGGCCATCGATATTCTCACTTTGCAAGAGGATGTACCCGCCCATCACCTCGCGATAGTCCTGGGAAGAAAGCGAAATGTGACTGCTGTTGTGCAAGGCGTACAGCGCCCCCCCAGCCTCCACGAAGTCTTTGATGGCTGCACCCTGCTCCTTCGTAATCCAAGGCTCGGATTGCTCCTTCGGCCAGTCCTTGTTGTTCTCAAGATCATGCGAGTATTCGTAGTCGTTAGGCTCAAGATATCCGTGAGGCCAGATCATGCCGTCGCGCAAAACCACAAATAGGCGGTAAGGCCGCAGAAGGCGTGAGGATATTTGATCGTAGTTAATGGTGTAGTCGATCGGCAGATTCATCTCCTGGAATAATCTGTTCAGGGCCACCCGGATGTAGTCGGCGTTGTGATAACGGTCGCCGATGAGGGCAAGAACACGCGGACGGGTTTCATCGGGGGGGGCGGCACTGCTCCTTTCCCGCGAATCCAGCAAAACGCGTGCGGATGCTACCGCTCCAACACTTTTTAAGAGACGTCTTCTTGTGAAATCAGAACTCATGGAAGCACCTCCAGCCGAGGGCTATGCCTTGAATCAACGGCAGAGTCTAGCACGAAGTTGGCAAGCAGGCGGAGAGTATTAAAATCCCGATTCTTGGGTGAGGCCGGCTGGCACAGACGCTTCTTCATTGGGAGTTTGCGATTTCCCGGTGTGAATTGTTAGAGCTGACGGTACTGCAAAAGCAGTGACATGTGACGAGTGAAAAGGAGCAAGCAAAGCCCGAGAGGGGGAAGGCGGGGCTATTGGGTTTGTGCGAATGACCTGGAACGCGGCAGTTTTCGTAGAGGCGCCCTTCAGGGCGGCAGTTCATTCTTTTTCAAGCTGCACGGCTAAACGCAAGACTATTCACTTAAGCTGACCGTTCCCAATATTCGACCCCTCACCCCCACTACTTGCAAAACGTGAGGGTGGCGGCTTTACAGGCTGCGTAAAAACCCATAAGCGCTGTCATTCTGAAGCAGAAGGCGCTTCTGAGCACAGCGAAGGAAGAATCTCGCATTGCCTTGAAAATATTCAGAGCGCGATCCTTCGCTGGGCTCAGGATGACAGCATTGTAGGTTTTTTCTGCAGCCTGTTTAGCGGAAGCGGAATTACCGATTGGCGCGCGGCGCCTGCTCTTGAAGGTCTGGTCCGCCTGTGCCCTTCCGATATTGCTCGACGGACGCTTCCAGGGCCCGAATGAGCGCGGCCGGTGGACAAGGTTTGGTGAGGAAGCGAAAAATGTTTCCCTGGTTGATTGCCGAGATGGCCGCTTCCATGTCGCCGTCACCCGTCAACAAAACTCGCACTGTTTCCGGCGCAGCCTTCCGGATCAGGTACAGAAGGGAAACACCATCCATGCCGGGCATCCGCAGGTCGGAAACCACCACGGCAAAGGGGCCGCTTGAGACCGCCAGCCGGATTGCCTCTTTGGCACTGCACGTTGCCGTCACGTCAAAGTGACTCCGCAGTTGGCGTCGAAGGGCGTCAATCACTTCGACGTCGTCATCCACAAGCAAGATCCGGGGGAGAAGAGTCTCTGGCATTTATGTCTCCACCAGCAGGGACTTTGTCTCTGCTGCCATTGCACGCCAATTGGGGATGTCCTCCTGGACTCCCAAAGAGATCAGATACTCCTGGTGGCTTTGCAATCCGTCGCCCCAAGGAGACGGGGAGGAGGATTCCAGCTCCCGGGCAAGTATGTTGGCAATGTAGACAGCCGCTCCCGCGTCGAAATTCCTGTGTGGCACGCGATCCGGGGCATGGTGAAGGGCGACCGCCTCAACGACCGCATACGGCAATCCCCAAAGCCCTAGAAGATAGGCCCCAATCTCAGCATGGCTGAACCCGTATTCTTTCTCTTCCACCTGGTAAAGGGGGCATTGCTCCTCTGGGACTTTCGCCAGCAGCTTTACTAAACGCTCGGGAAGTTTCCAGGCCATGATGAGCTTTCCCACGTCATGGAGCATGCCGGCAACAATGGCGATATCGACCAGGTATTTGGGCACAGGCAGGCGGGCGGCGATGGAGGAGGTGAGGCGCGCATGGCGCTGGAGATCCTCCAAGGAGAATCCCTCCAGGGGAACCTTGGGAGCAAAAACGCGGAACACCTCCACAGAGAGGACCAGGCTCTTCAACGTGCCGATGCCGAGGTAGCTGACGGCGTGCTGAATATTGGTGATGGAGCGCGCAACCCCAAAGAAGGCGGAATTCACCAACTGGAGAATCTTGGCGGAGATGCCGACGTCAAGCTCAATAATGTTGGCGATGTTTTGCATTGACATATCCGGGTTGGCTAGAGCCTGCGTCAAAGCTTGATAGGTGCGAGGAAGGGCGGGAAGCTCCCCCAGCGCCCCTACCGTGCCGCGGATGGAGTCATCAAGGAGCACAGCCTTAAGGTGGCAGGCGCGCTCGACGGCGACGCGCAGCATTTGCGCATCGCAGGGCTTCGTCAGAAATTGGTGCGCCACGGGTACAGCCTGCAAGGCTGTGGCAAGCTCGGTTTGGCCCGAGAGAACGATGCGAACCACCTGCGGATATTCCTCGCGCACACGGGCCAGCAGGGCTGCCCCATCCATCCCTGGCATGCGCATGTCCGAGACAATCACATCGAAAGGCGAAGCCGCCAGGAGTGCGAGTGCGGCGTCGCCGCTCGGCGCGAAAGCCATCTCCCACCCGTTCTTCTGGGTGCGCAGCATGCGCTGCAACCCCTCAAAAAACAGCGGCTCGTCGTCTACGAAGAGTATTCGTCTCATGGCGCCTTCATCTCCTGGGGATAATCCCGGGGTGCAACGGATAACGCAAGCGCCGGCTTGCTACATTTTCCAAAATGCTCATCCTCTTGCAGCGACTTCTTTCAACTTGCCAGCGGGCAAAGTGCGTGTCTGCCCCAGCAAGGATTTTTCTCCGCCGGTGACACGACGTCCTTGTACCTACGAATATTTCTATCGGCAAAACCTAAGGGCTTCATGAGGTCTACAGGAGCTCAGGGTCATGGTTTCGGCACCCAGCTCCGGGCGCGGGAGGTGGAAATAATCCGGTTCACCATGTAACGGCGGGGCTATACGGGCTGCGGGGAAAACCGCCCGTACGGGCGCACGTCAGCAGAGTGGCGTTTTCGAAAAGAGGGCGTGATTTTCTGTTTCTCCTACTGTATTATATACGGCAGGAGGATCAACATGGATAACGTCAGCCCGGCAGTTCCTGCTCGCA